>PLJQ01000455.1 GCA_003140275.1 Limisphaerales bacterium | reverse complement strand
ATCTAAGTCCGACGGGCGGCTAGGCCCATAACCCTTTACTCAAAACGACCCTTTTCTCCATTTCGGAGTTCAAGTTGAAAACAACACGCCATGATTGTTCGGCTCTTTCACAGGCAGGATGTGTTTGGGACGGCATTTCGCGGGTTTCGCCCACGGCTATTCATGTTGCGTCCCTGTGGGACGAGCCGTGAAAAGTGGCGGTGAACGCGCCGTGGACCAGACGATTTGTGATAGTCCTGGATGCCGGGCATGATTGCTATCCAAGCAACGATGTGAGCACGCTTCACGAAGCCCGAGTCAAGCTCCGAGGCGAGTTGGAAGCGCCGCCGGCGTTGCGCGTGTTCGGTATTTCGGCGAGCTTTTTCAGCCGTCGAATCAGTCCTGAATGAAGTAACTCAGATTCTCCAGTTCGCTGGCGAGATTGACGTTATTGACCATGACTTCCTCCGGCACGTGCAGCACGATGGGGGCAAAATTCAAAATACCCGTAATGCCACATTGCACCAGCGCGTTCGTCACTTCTTGTGCGACTGAAGCGGGCACGCTCAGGATGGCCATGCGGACTCCGTGTTTTCGAACGAACTCGGGCAGCTCGCTCATCTCCAGAATTGGCTGGGAGATTTTCTTTTCACGCCGGCGTTTTGAATCAATGTCAAAGGCGGCCGCAATTTCGAAACCTTCCTGCTCGAAACCGCGATAAGAAAGTAGGGCGAGGCCGAGATTGCCGACGCCGACGAGAATGACCGGCTGGAGACTCTTGGTGCCCAGCACGTCGGAAATCATTTGTGAAAGCTGCTCGACGTCGTAACCGAGGCCGCGTGTGCCGAACTGGCCGAAGTAGGTGAGATCCTTGCGGAGTTGGGTTGATTTCACTCCGGCGACGGTTGCCAGCGCTTCGCTGGAGACCGTGCGGATGGCATTGTCCTTGAGGCGCGCGAGGCAACGCAGATAAACCGACAGACGGTAAATCGTTTTACGCGGAATTTCAGGGCGATCATTTTTTTTCAAAGCTCCAATGAAATAGTGGAAAAGCGACGGGCGAGCAAGCCCGGCCGGAGAGGGCAAATTCAATTCATCAACTGCTCCCGTAGAAACATAATCGTAGCCAGGAATTGGAAATCAGTGTTTTTTTTGACGAAGCCGTGGCCTTCTTCTTTGGCCATCAGATACCAGACCAAACCGCCATTGTCGCGAATGGCTTTGACCATTTGCTCGGATTCGGTGACGGGAACACGCGGATCATTCTTCCCTTGCACGACGAAGATCGGTTTTTTGATTTTCTTCACATTGGTGACCGGTGAAATCCTTTCCAGAAATTGGCGCATAGCCGCGTCTCGTTCGTCGCCGTATTCGACGCGGCGCAAGTCGCGGCGGTAATCCTGCGTGTTTTCCAGAAAGGTGATGAAATTGGAAATGCCCACGACATCGATGCCGCAGCATAGTTGGTCGCTGTAACGAGTCATGCAGGCGAGCGACATGTAGCCGCCGTAGCTGCCCCCGATGACGGCAATGCGGTCGGCGTCTAGGTCCGGATCGCGTTTGATCCAGTCGATGAGCGTGCCGACGTCGCGGACGGTGTCCTCCCGTTTGAGACCGTTGTCGAGAGTCAGATACGTTTTTCCGTAACCGCTCGAACCCCGCACGTTTGGATACACGATGGCAACGCCCATTTCGTTGAGGAAGTAATTGTTTCGCGCCTGAAAACCGGGACGGGATTGGGCTTCCGGCCCGCCATGAATGTTGATGAGCACGGGTCGTTTGCCGGGAAATCTGGCGCGGTTGGGTCGATAGACAAACGCCGAGATCGGGACATCATCAAAACTTTTCAACTTCTCCAGTTTGGGTTCGACGAAATGAGCAGGGTCGAGTCCACCCGTTTCGCTTTCCGTCCAGCGTTCCACTTTGCCGGTTTTCAAATCCAATGAATAAACGTCCATCGGCGACCGTGCGGTGTTGAGGTTGAACGCGAGGTCGCGATTGTTCTTATTCCAACCCAGATTGGAAACCGCCCCGAGCGGAAGTTTGGGAGCTCGGAGTTCCCGTCCGGTCTTAACATTCAGCAGATGCAGAACGCCGACACCATCTTCGTTGGCGGTAAAGGCGATGGTTTTTCCGTCGTGCGACAGGGCGAAGTCATCAATATCCCACGGGATGTGGCCGATCAAAACAGTTTCCTTCTTTGTGGCGAGATCGATTCGCACAAGGCGGCGGAATTCCGAACCCTTGTCGATTGTCACAAGCGCCGATTTGTCGTCCCTGGCGAATTGCGCCTGCGAGTAGGCGACTTTCTCCGCGCCTTTGGCAGTCAACAACTCTTGTGCGCCGGTTTTGGCATCGGCGAGATAAAGGTAACTTTCATTGATCGAAATGTATTCATCAAGGATGATTCGCGAATCGTCGGGCGACCATTCGGCAACTTCCCATCCTCCGCCGGAAATTTTCAGCAGCAGCCGGTCGGTCTTGGGATCGGCGGGATTGATGACGTAGATGTCGTTATCCCTGCCATTGCGGCGTGTGGAGGTGTAGGCGAGCCATTGGCCGCTGTTCGACCAGTGTGCGCCGGTGTTGCGCGATTTGCCGTCGGTCAACAAAGTGATCTTTCCATCGGCGGGGTCGTAGCGATAGAGTTGATAGAACTCACCGCCGCCCGTGTCCTGGGAAAAAATCAGGAACTCACCGGTCTTGGGTTGAAACGACCCACCGCCGACCGGCTCGGCGAAGAAGGTGAGTTGCTTGCGCGCGCCGCCGGGCCTTTTCACCAGGTGCAACTGCGTCGCGTCGGCGAAGCGCGTGGTGAGAAGCATCTCTCGTTTGGCCGGATGCCAACTGTTGAACGTCGCGCTGCGGAATTCCAAATAACGGGCCACGCCGCTTTTCAATTCGGCGGGCACGGTGGGAATTCCTTCGGCGACGAGGTTGTCCGGCACTTGCGCGCGGCCGGTGAACGAAACAGAAACTAATGCGCCGAACAAAATAATTATTTTTTTCACGGCAATTAATTTGCGGCGCGAAATCAAACGCTTTACAAGCCGCCGAAAATGCGGAAGAGGCCAAGCGATTTGTAAGGACTTTCGGGAATTTGCGGCGCGCCTCTGGTTCGTTGACGGGCTTCCAAATCAAATTGGCACAACAGGCCGAGGCTGTGGGCGCCCCGCCCGCCGCTGCGAATCGCATCGATGCCATACGCATAGCCCGCGCTGATTTGGAATGTGTTCCGCGGTGATTGATAGGCCAGCCCGCCTCCCACACCGGAGTTCCAATGGCCGGGTTGTTCCATACCGGGCAGATAATCCACCAATGCAGCAGAGGCAAAACCGTTCAAGTTCCACCGCGCTGCATCATCCAAAGGGATTGAATATTGTCCACCGAGCAGCACAAAACGTCGCGCGGTGATTTCCTGGAAATAATATCCCGGCACATTGAGCGGAAATTCCGACGCCAGCGGCAGGACCGAACCTAGACGATAGGCGCTGAAACGGTCGGCATTTGCGCTCGTGCCGGCGGTCAAAGTGACGCTGAAATAATGTTTCCACTCCGGCAGCGTGTACGCGAGCAACGCGCGTCCCCAGAACAAATGCGACTGGGGTTCAACCCTGCGGTCAGCGGAATATCCGTAACTGCCGGAATCCGCCCGGAACTGGCCTTCGTACCAGGCCGAAAGTTCCATCGCCAACGGTGGAAGCATGAGCGGTTCTCTGCCACCCCAACGTAACCCGGCCCGCACGAGGTACGTGACCCGGTCGTCTGGCAGCGTGAACGCGTTGTCAGTGTCCGAATCGCGCTGATACGTTGAGTAATGCACGGCCCCCCGCAATACGGCATACAATGGAATTTGCTGCGTCGGATTGAAGAGATGATAAACGCTGGTCGAGAGTTCTGCCCCGTGCCCCGTGAAGGACTCCTTCTTCAAATAGTTCCCCGCGCGCACCTCGGAAAAAGTATCGGCAAATCCGCCGCCAGCCAGGCCGACCGCCAGGTCCGTATGTGGCCCCAGCGCACCGCTGAAACCAAACTCCGAATCCAGATAGACCGGCGCCACGGCCAGCCGCAGGGTCACATTCGTGGAATAAAAGTTGGGCTTGTTCAAATAATAAAATGCGTAACCGGCGATTGGTCCCCGGCCTTCGAGCGGTTGATTGTATCCAAGCTGGATCAACTGCCGCTTTTCCGGGTCGATCTGGCCATACGCCGCGGGAAGCAACCTCAACCCCAGCAGAACCACGAATGTCAACCTAAACGGAATCGAATTCACGGTCGATTAACTAGCCTGAAATGTTCTCTGTTCGCAAGCCGTTTTCCATTTTCGCGTCAACGGACCGGAAATGTTGAGTTGCCGCGCTCCCTTGCCGGGATTATTCTGACCGCATGAACAGAGTCAAAAAACTTCATCACACCCGCTATCGTTTGAATGATCTCGAAACGTCCGTAAAATTTTACAAGGACGTGCTCGGCCTCGAAGAAATGAGACGTCACAAATCACCACGCGGTTCAGAACTGGTTTTTCTAAAAGCGCCAGAGAGCGAGGAGCTGATTGAACTTTGTCACTTCCCAGCGAGCGGACTTGTGCAGGTGCAACCGGACCTGACCCATCTGGCTTTCGAGGTGGACAGCCTGGAAGCCTTCGGCAAACACCTCGCGATGCTTGGGCTGAAATATTCCGACGGTCCAACCATCAAAGACGATGGTGGCGGCTTCGCCTTCATCGACGCGCCGGAAGGTTATGAGATTGAGTTGATTCAACGGGCGAAGTAGATCGGGAGTCGCGGCGAATTGTTGAACTGCAAGATTTTCAACTCCCGACTTTCTCCAAACCATTCAACTAAGCCAAGTTGTGTCGGGTGTCTCGAAGGGCCGTCATTTCTCCATTGCGAAAGGAGTCGGGTTGGAGCGGCTTTCGAGAGAGGCCGTCGTCGGTTGAAGAAACTGCGCTCGCGGTTGAAGCGCTCGCTGGGTCTCTGGCTGGACAACAGTTCGACCCGTCGGTCTCCATTCCGCAGGTCAAAGGCACGGTTGAATTCGGTGCGAAGTGGTTGATCCATCGGGTAACTTCGGGGCAATGGCTGAACGCGTCACCGATTGGTTTTTATTTTGCCAACCTGTGGTATTACGAGCGACGCTATCCGATGATTTTTACGGTCGGCGCTTTGAGTCACACTGCCGCCGCTTGTGATCTGATTCGACAACGCACGATGCCGAAATAATTCTGTGCATTTCACCGATTTTACACTAAGTCTTTGTCCGCGATGACCAACGCGATGGACTCACTTCCACACGGACCGGAATTTCGCTTCGTGGATCGCCTGCTCGAGTTGGAGCCGGGAAAATTCGGCAAGGGCGAATACAAAGTGCGCGGTGACGAACCGTTTTTACGCGGACATTTTCCCGGCCAACCGCTGTTTCCTGGAGTGCTGCTGGTCGAAGCTGCCGCACAACTCGCCGGGACGGTGGCGCAGAGTAATCCGCAAATCCCGCCCNNCCGCAACGTGAAAATTCTCGGCAGCGCGCGTCCCGGTGAAACCATCCGCCTCGAAGCGCGCATCGTGGGACGGCTCGCCAATTTGATTCAAGCGCACGCCACCGCGAGCGTGAACGGTCAGACCGTATTGCAGGCCGAACTGGTTTTGAGTGGGGAGAACGCGAAGTAGCGTCATGCCTCTGGCCTGACGTAAAGGGCGGCATCTCGCCGCCCGGAATAAGCGCACAAGTTTTCCAGCGGTTTAAGTAGTTTGAAAGATTCTGCGATGTCGTGGCGCTTTTCCCGCCGGGCAAGATGCCCGGCTCTATGGCAGGCCAGAGGCCCGCCGCCACAACCGCATTCACGGCGGAAAATCTCTGGCCGACAAATTTTCCCAAACGCAGAGTCGAATCCGTGAACCGTGATGGATCGCAACAGATTGCAGTTCAATTTCAAGAAACCGATGAAGCTATGTGACCTTTAGTGACTGGACACTTTACTATAATATCGAGGTGAGCAACTGGCTCAATCCGATTGTCCATGCTCTCGGCTTGGGCATCTCGCGTTAGTTGTTTTTTCATTGCTCGTGATGCCGCACATCAATCGCGCCTTTCGTGCTCATCGCGCACCCACCTTATCCGAGCAGACTCAGAGGAAGATTGAAGAAGCCCAAAGACAAGCTATTGAGCGAGTTCTTGAGCAAGAGGGTCATCCTCCTCCTACACCTGTTCGCCGAACCATTTACTTTCCTTTTGGTCCGATTGTTCTCGTTGTTGGGCTGTGGTTAGTGGCAAAGGGCGAGCCTCGAAAGCAGTTTAGCCCGACTTCCGCTACTCGA
>PLJQ01000425.1 GCA_003140275.1 Limisphaerales bacterium | reverse complement strand
TATAGTCTACTTCGGAGTTCGGGTTTTATCCGGGATGGCGAACGTTCCCGTCTGTCCTGACATTTGCAAATGGTCGGGCCTTTTTAGTTGGGGCTTGCGGAAACGCTCGTCGGCCCAATTATTGGTGTCCGCAACTACCAACCTGATTCTCCGCATCGCGCCCTTCCAAATAAAGTCGCGCTTTCTCGTAACTTTTCTTGTGCAGGTAGTGCAACAGATCCGGTGCGGTGTCGCGCGGAAGCTGGCACGTCAGTTCGTCGAGACGGGCAAAGAGCAATGGCAGATTCGGTTTGGGGTTGGCCGTCGGCATTGACTTAACGACGCTTTCCAAATTGATCAACGCGGCCAAAATATTTTGCTCAATCGCAGTCACGCAAATTCAATAACTCATCTGGCCGATGAAACCAAGCTTTCGATTGCCAATTGCCTTGCAAAAAAGCCACGGCCAAAAATACTTCGGCCAATGAAGAATGGCCGAAATCCGGATGCGTCACCGCTGTTTTTAGGAATCGAAAGCGGCGGCACGCGCACGATTGTTTTGCTGGCTGACGGCGAGGATCATGCCGTGAAGCGAGCGGAGGCCAGGCCAGCGAACCTGCGATTGTTGAGTGACGCGCAACTCATCCGCCATTTCCGCTCCATAGCCAAGGCCTTCCCCTGCCCTGCCACGGTGGCCATTGGCATGGCCGGCGCGAGAACGGAAACGGACCGGATCAGAATTCGTCGCGCCGCTGCCAAAGTCTGGCCACGCGTTGCCTGCCACGCAACGAATGATCTGGAAACCGCTCTGGCCGCAGGGCGAATGCAGAATGCAAAATGCGAAATGCGAAATGCGAATAAAAAACCGCTACGCCATTCATCCTTCTTCATTCATCCTTCTTCATTTTCTCAAGTTTTGGTCCTGAGCGGTACCGGGTCGTGTTGTTACGGTCGAGATTCGGACGGCAAAACCGCCAAGATCGGCGGTTGGGGTCACATCCTCGGCGACAAAGGCAGCGGATTTGAAATTGGTCTGCGCGCGCTCAAAGCGGTGGTTTATTACCACGACCGCGAAGGCAAATGGTCGTCGCTTGGTCAAAGGATTTTGCGCGCGCTGCAACTCAATGAACCAGACGATCTCATTGCCTGGGTGCAAACGGCCAGCAAAACCGAAATCGCCGGAGTAGCAATTGAGGTTTTTGCTGCGTGGAAATTGCGGGACAAAATCGCCACCGACATTCTCAAGGGCGCGGCGCATAGTCTGGCCCAGGACGCAGTCGCCTGTGCGCGGCGTTTGGATCTCTCCACCTCCTCTCGCCGGCGGCTACAAGTTCCGGTGCGGTTCATTTTGGCGGGCAGCGTTCTGCTCAGGCAACCGCGCTTCGCCGCACAAGTCGGCAACCAGTTGCGCAAACTCTGGCCCGGGGCCGTCGTCGTACCGTTGAAACGCGAGAGTGTTTGGGGTGCGGTGGAATTGGCGAAGGAAGAGTTCAAGGGTCAAGATTCAAAGTTCAAAGCAGGTCGAGAGACGAGGGTGGAGAGACGAGCTCCTGAGTTGGTGCAGTCGTTGAAATTATCACCGACCGAACAGCGCAATCAACATTCGACAAATCTGGACAAACTCCCTTTGGCCGAAGCCATTTCGTTGATTTTGTCGGAGGATGCCAAGATTCCGTTGGCGCTGATGGCTGAAAGGAAAAAGATCGGGCAAGCGGGCAAGCTGATTACGCGCGCATTCAAGCGGGGAGGCCGCTTATTCTATGTCGGCGCCGGCACGAGCGGGCGACTGGGTGTGCTGGATGCAAGTGAATGTCCGCCTACGTTTCGAACGCCACCGGAAATGGTGCAAGGCATCATGGCAGGCGGACAGATTGCACTATGGAAGTCGGTCGAAGGAGCGGAGGACGATTCGCTGGCCGGCGCAAGAGCGATTGAATTTCGCAGAGTCAACCGACGCGATGTGGTCATGGGAATCGCCGCCAGCGGACGGACGCCGTTTGTCTGGGGTGCGCTGGGCGAAGCAAAACGACGCAGAGCAACCACCATCCTGCTGACGTTTAATCCTTATTTTAAAATTCCCCGCGTCACGCGACCACATCTGGTGATCGCACCAAACCTCGGCCCGGAAATTTTGACCGGTTCGACGCGTCTGAAAGCGGGCACTGCAACCAAGCTGGTGTTAAATATCCTCACTACGCTGGCCATGGTGCGCATCGGCAAAGTGGCAAGCAATTTGATGGTGGATCTGAATCCCTCCAACGTGAAACTTCGCGGCCGCGCCGTACGGATTGTGCAGGAACTGCGAAGGGTCGATTACGCCACCGCGCGAACCGCACTTGAAAAATCAGGGTGGGTGGTCAAACAAGCTTTGGCGCGATTGATGCGAGAAACAACGACTTGATTTTTGCAGAGCGGCGGTTTCGAATCGTCAAATCGGGAACGAAAATTTTTGTTGCAGCAGCAACGTTGCAACAAACCGCGCCAAACCCGTGAGGACCGCGAGCACCAAGACGCTTAGAAAATAGAGCCCCAAAGCTGTGGCCGGATCGGGTTTCAAAACACGCGGCAGTCCATTATAAAAAACCGCGAGAGTCAAACAGATGCCGATTCCCCACGTGACCCAGGCATTCATCGCCG
This sequence comes from Limisphaerales bacterium, assembly GCA_003140275.1. Lineage (GTDB taxonomy): Bacteria > Verrucomicrobiota > Verrucomicrobiia > Limisphaerales > PALSA-1396 > PALSA-1396. The sequence continues at coordinate 452 of PLJQ01000425.1, read as the reverse complement.
GTGTGGCATCCAGTAAACGGATCATGAAGAGCGGCGCGAGGGCGTATGCCACAGTGGTAAATGCCTGTGTGTAGGTCGGGTGACGGTGGAGACTTTCGGCGATGGACCTGATCAGCCTAGCGCCCACAAAAACCACGAGCAGGCTCAGCCCCAATTGGGCGGTCTCATAAAAAATGACGGCCTCCCGTGGCACCTTCACAATTTGCCCAAGCATCCCTTGCTGCTTGCCCCACTGCGAGATACCATACGCTTCCCCAGCGAGCGTAATCAAGAGCAGCGGGAGCAGGTAAAGGAATAGAATAAAGGCAACACTCCGCTGCGCTCGGTCGATTTTCTCCCAAGTGGCAACCGGCTCAAAAATCAACAGCAATACTTTTATCATGCAGCGCCAGTCATATCGGCGAACACACTCGATGACAAGTAAATCATCCCCGCCCAAAAAGGGCGGGGCT
>PLJQ01000299.1 GCA_003140275.1 Limisphaerales bacterium | reverse complement strand
TCCAGGCACTTCATCACGATCCAGTCCAGGTCACCCCGCAAGGCATGGATGAGTTCCTGTAGCCGCCGAGGTAACGAGGCGGACTCAATTTCGGATCTCGGATCTCCAATCTCGGACTTGCCCGTCCGCCTCCTCACGTCGGCGGCTACGAGTTCCTGGGTCAGACGCGTGGAGGGCTTGAGCGGTTCTTTCTCGCGGATCGTGCGGCGCATTTCGTCCAGACCGGCGGCGAGGAGTTCCTTTTGATCGAACGGCGTGCGGCCCGTCAGCAATTCGTAGAGCAACACGCCCAGCGAATAGATGTCGCTGCGCGTGTCAATATCCAGGCTGGTCATCACCGCCTGCTCGGGGCTCATGTAGGCCGGCGTGCCGATGAATTGCTCGAACGCGGTGAAGAGCGTCTGGTCGGTCAGTCGCCCCTGCGTGGCCTTGGCGATGCCGAAGTCAATCACCTTGGGCACGGGCACGCCATCGTTGACGGTGACGAGGATATTCGAGGGCTTGATGTCACGGTGGATGACGCCCTTCTGGTGCGCGTGCTGGATGGCCTGACAAACCTGGATGAAGAGCTTGAGCCGGTCTTCGGTGGAAACGTTGTTCTGGTCGCAGTAATCCGTGATCTTGATGCCCCGCACCAGTTCCATGACGAAATACGGCCGGCCCGTGTCCGTCGCGCCGGCGTCCAGCACCTTGGCGATGTTCGGATGGTCCATCAGTGCCAGCGCCTGCCGCTCCGCTTCGAAGCGGGCAATGACCTGTTTCGTGTCCATGCCCAGCTTGATGACCTTGAGCGCGACTCGCCGACGGACCGGTTCCTCCTGCTCGGCCATGTAAACCACGCCGCAACCGCCTTCGCCGATCTGTTGAAGCAGTTTGTAGTGGCCGATCTTGTCGCCGAGTTTTTCGGCGGGACTCAACTCGAGCCGGATGCTTCCGCCCGGTCCTGGCGGAAGTGCGGCCGGGCTTTCGAGGAAGGCGCCCGCTTCTTCGCTGGCTTGAAGGAGTTCTTCGATCCGCTGTCGCAGCGCGGCATCGCCGGCGCAGGTTTCGTCAAGGTAAGCCGCGCGGCGCCCGGCGGGCAACCGGCGCGCCGTATTGAACACAGCCGCCTCGCGTTCCGGTGAGTCAGGCATAACGTGGTGTCATACTTTCTACTGTCCAATGCGAAAAACCAGAGCAAAAGGCGCAGAAAATCTTGCGAGGCTTTCTGGAAACACATGCCCCACTGCTTGCACCATCAACATTCCTGGCCAGCGCGCCGGGATTCTTCGTCAAACTGTGGGTGAACAAGTGCTGTAGAAGCGCCGCCAACTCAAGCGCACGGCGCCAAAGCCCTTGATGCATGATTTTGGGGCGTAGTCAAGCGAAAGTCGTGCGCGTGAATCGTGGTTTGACTGTAGGTCGCCAGGCGGCGCGTCAATCTTTTGCTCGGCCAGTGTAACCGTCGCCGTCCCAGTCGGCATTGCGGTCAATCGGATCGACGCAAATAATAAGCGCGTTATCATTGAAAAAATGAACTGGCAGCTCAAAACTATGAAACCACTGATCGTAATGCCGGGGGAAATGAATTCAGTTTCCTCCTAACCTCCTCCTAACCCGTGAAAAAAATTGAGGGGTAAGTGGGTCCACATGGGTCCACTTGGAACGGCGATGAAAAGCTGATTGGGCAGGGTTTGTCCACGTGAGTCCACATGGGGGTAAATGGGTCCACCAGCCCCAATCTTGTTGCGAACAAGACGCTCTACCAACTGAGCTACGACCCCGCACCGATCCCGTGGAAGATTTCCTGGTTGTTGCAAGATTGCCAGCCGCATTTTTCTGGGAAACCTCCTTGCCACGCGACTGCGTCGTGAACTCAGCGGCTGCGTGGCCGGAGGTCCCGACAGAAGGTCCTGCTAATCCATTCGCCTGTCACTCGTATGGGTTCTTCTGCGGGATGCCAGCTGGTCCTTCAGGATCGGGCGGCTGCGTGCGAAGGAACTTGACTTCTTCCGGATTGACCTCCAGTCCGGCGTTCCCGAATGAATTGTAAACGAACGTCAAAGCGTTGGCGATATCGTCATCGCCAAGGGGAAACTTAGGCATGCTATTGTTGAATTTCCTGCCATTGACAATCAGTTCTCCCTGCCGGCCATTGATTACAATTTTTATCGCCCGGGTCTTGTCAGCATTTAAAAAATCCGAGCCGGCCAGCGGCGGAAACACATTCGGCAGTCCCTGGCCCGTCGGCTGGTGGCAGGCGGCGCAGATGGAGGTAAACAGCCGCCGGCCAAGCTCAATTCTCTCCGCTTTGGATTTTGCGGCACCGGGCGGCGGTGCCACCCCACGAACCGCGCCGCCGGCCACCCAGTTCCAGATCGTCAGGCGTTCCTCATCGGTGAGCGCGAACGATTCAGGACTATTCGCGATTGGCATTGCTTCCTTGAAATAAGTCCCCTTCCAACTGTCCCATACCCGTCTTCTGATCTCCCAGCGGTCGGCAAAGGCCGACTGGTAATCCAGCCAGTTGTAAACAAACCGCGCTTGCTCCTCGTTATGGCATCTCGAGCACTTGCCCATGATGATGGGCAATATGTCCCGGAGGTAAGTTGGCGCTTGACTGGCCGGTTCTGTCGTTGCAGGAGCGGTCTGCGCCAAAGCCCAGGTGCTCGATAGGCACCCAAGCCCCACCACGAGGCAGGCTCGAATTAACCGCGACCGCTTGCTGTTATGGAATATAGAGGTGTGCATAGCTATGTTTGTATTAATCAGTTTCGACGTTCAACACAAAGACATCAAAACCCGTAGGAAAGCTGCAAAACGAACTGGTCTTTCACTGTTGGATCAGTGCTGTGGAGAAATTCGTAGTCCCCTTCAAACAGCAGCGTATTGGAAAAATAGTAGATATAACCCAGAGTGTACCGCCGGGTCCGGGTGCGCAGGCCATCGTGGATAGTGTCATAGCGGTTCATTAGTTCCAGGTTATTGATCACCGGCCAGTCCAGGTTCAACCCGACCAGCTTGTAGCCGGCCTGCAACCACCAGCCCTCGGGGTGGACGTTTCCGTGATCGTCGCTTCCATACGAGCTACGGATATACTCGCCCTTGACATCAAAGTTCGCTCCCAAATGCAGGCTCGCGTCAGCCACGACCGCGGACCAATTATGCCGTCCCGCGTCATCCCATTCCCCCGATTGGCCCGAAAGGCCCAGTTCCAGGTCGTAGTGAGGCTTGAAAGGCATGAACAACCCCACGCGTGCGCCGCCGCTCGGGTGCCCGTGCAAATTCGCCACCGCATTGTCCGACCGCAGGCCCACGTTCCCACCCAGATCCAGCGACGTGGCCTTCCCGGAGCCATCCGCCGAACCTGGCCCATTCACACCCCACACGGAATAGTTGACCAACTTCCCGTTCTGCGCCAGCGGGACCGCCCCGCGTAACTGTGCCCCCACCCCTGCGCCTGGAAGCAAACTGCGCGGCAATGGATCACCCGGAATCTTGTTCAGCCAGCCCGCGGTCCGCTCGCTATAGGTGCCGAGGGGCAGCAACATGTCTCCCGCCACCAATGTCAGATAATCATTCACTACGTAATCCAACTGGGCGAAGCTGAGGTTGATGGTCGTGGCCGCCCCGGGGCTGTTCGTAGCGTTATTCTGCAAACCGAAATCGAAACCGGCTTCGAACAGGACCCGCTCTCCGCCTCGATACAGAAAAATGGGCGCAAAATCCGCGAACAAAAACGTCCCGTGCTGGCCCGAGTTCCTGGCGTATTGAACCTCCGCATCGCCGAGAATGGAGAAGTTATGGTTGACGGTCGCCTCCTCGAGTGGCATTCGCGGAAGGGGTTCCACCGGGCCTACCATGGCCGCGTGTTGTTGCACTTCCGAAACCGTTCGTTGTGTATCCCCCAGCTTTTGCTCCAGTTCCTGGATTTTTTGCTGGTCTTGTTCGTGGGTTTTTTGATCTTGCGTGTGGACCTGCGCGTCCTGCGCATGTGTCTTTTCCAGTTGCTCGATTCGTTGGTCCTGTTTTTCGACCTTCTGGCCGAGTTTGGTGACCAGATCTTTCAATTCGTTGAACTGCTCGCCGTCGATGGCCGCCGCTGTCCTGACCGGTCGCGCGACCGCCAACGCGCAGCATAGTGCCGCGCATCCTAAAGCGAAGGAACGTGTTTTCATGATAATGTTTTGGTCGTTTAATCCGGGTTCAGCCGCTTATCGTCCGCTATTGTCCTGAAGGTATTTGAGGATCGTCCGCGACTGTTCGGCAGGGAGATTCGCCCGCACGCGCATGTGGAGCAGGATGGTCTTCCATTGCGCGGCTGTCCGCTCGGTGGGATAACGCTCCGGGTGGCACCGGTTACAATGCATCGAATACAGCTCCGCTCCGCTGAGCTTTCGCGGGGCAATGATCGGCCTCTTATTTGAGGAATCGGCCGCGCTCCGCGATTCCGCCGGTTTTTCGGCTTTGGGGGCCTTTTCGGCTTTGTCTTCCGCGGCCGTAAGCAGGCCAAGCGGAGCCAAAGCTGCCGAGACGACCGCAAGACTCAGAGCGGTCCGCAGTCGTGACCTGAAGGGTCGTATGCAGTTTATATTTTTCATAGTTCGTTAGTTCAAAGCTTCAGTGTGAGGTGACACTAAGCGGGAATGATTGTGGGTGTTTTTGCATTTTTTGACAAGTTCAACCCATTTATTGCCTGGGAATTTGTGTCATCCTCTTATTAATAACGACATGCTATTTTCCCTCATGCCAGGTCACATGTTGCCGGTTGTGGACAAGAGCCGCCGCGTCGCCGCCGACCTGCCCCATAATGGTTCATCGTGGCGCATGGCCTATTCTGAAAACCGTTCTTTACTGTCTTCCACCTTCGTATTAATTGATATGCGTAGCAACCATGAAGCGACCTCACAATAAAGCGGCGCTCAGGGAAGCGTGATAAAACTCTATGTCGCCGATGGATCGGGTAATCGGAGAATCTGCGAGGCTCGCTCAGGGCTTCATCATTCTTTTTTGCAGTTATGCGCTCGGTAGTTTTATCACGGGCTATTATCTGGTTCGCTGGCGTACGGGAACTGACATACGGCAATTGGGCAGCGGCAGTGTGGACGCAAAAAACGTCGGGCGTTTTCTGGGTCGCTGCGGATTTATGGCCACGGCGCTGGCCGATTTTGTAAAAGGCGCCCTGGCGGTTTGGGCAACGCTGCGCGTTGCCAAAAACGATCAACTTGCCGTCATCGCGATGATTGCCGCGGTGATGGGCCACATCTGGCCGATGCAACTTGGGTTGCGCAGCGGCAAAGGCGTGGTCACATCGCTGGGGGCAATTTTGATTTTAGATTTCCGGCTGGCGCTCGTTTTCCTGGGGCTGTTCCTCATTGCGTTTGTGTTGCTGAGGAGAACGGTGTGGAGTGGTTTCCTGGCCTTTGCCCTATTGCCGCCGGCGTCGTTGTTTCTCGGTCCGGGCGCATGGCCGCTGGCAGGCGTTTCCGTTTTGGTGGCAATGATATTGATTGCTCACCGCGAAAATGTGTTCCCGGGAGTGGCGGCTCAGTCCGCGTGCCGCAGCGTTCCATTTGATTCAACTCAATTACCCAGGTGACCTTATGAAGACGCCTTTACCGCTCCAATTCAAGATGGCCGCGGAAGATCGTGAGTTCGAGTTGATCCATCGGCTCAATTACAAAACGTTCGTCGAGGAGATTCCGCAGCATCATCCCGATCCCGCCCGGCGGCTGGTGGATAAATTCCACCCGGAGAACACCTACGTCATTTGTCTTTCCAGCGAACAACTGGTCGGCATGCTGTCTGTGCGCGGCAACCGTCCGTTTTCGCTCGACCAAAAACTGGCAAATCTTGACTCGCATTTGCCGGCGGGACGTAGATTGTGCGAGGTTCGTCTCCTCGCGGTGGAGAAGGAGTTTCGCACCGGCCAGGTGTTCCGGGGTTTGCTGGCGCTGCTGGTCCAGTATTGCACCCAGCATGGTTACGAC
>PLJQ01000140.1:5055-20367 GCA_003140275.1 Limisphaerales bacterium | reverse complement strand
GCGGCATCTTGCCGCCCGGAATAATCTCCGGCATGGCGGAACCGCTCAAGTTTAACGGGGTCATTCGTGGTTTCGAGGTTATTTTCGCCGGGCTGGAAGCCCGGCTCTACGTCAGCCAAGATGGCTGACGCTACAGTTTTCAAACAGGCTCTAGGATTTGGTAGCCGCCTTGGCCGCTTTCTTTTTTCCAGCCCCGGCAATTGTTCTTAATGCCGTCAGTATGTCTTTGAAAATCGCGTGCTGAATTGCGCCTTTCTTTGCGCCGCCTTGTCGTTGATAAGCGCGTTTGTCGCGGTAGTGGTCCCACTCCGGTTGAAGATGAAAGTCTGGCATTTCCTCCAGGATGATCTCTTTGCCCTTGCTCCAGTAGGCCGGCACGTGCTTTTTGTTGAATGGACGCCGGAGCTTTTCAATTCCTTTCGTCCACTCGGGAAGAATCCGATAGTGGCCTTCGTACTTGGCCAATTCCCGGCGCTTTTTTGCTTCATCCCACCCCAATTGTTTAATCGCCTCATCATATTCGGAAAGAGGTATCGGATGTTTAACGCCGTAACCGTAAATGTCGGCCCACAAAGACAAATCATCCACATACGTATCCAGTGTCAATTGAACCACATTAATGACCGCGTAGGCATAGCGAACGGGCCAGGATTGCCGGGCGAGGTGTTTTTCTTTCGGATACAGGCCGGGGACCATGTTCCGGCGAGCCAGCCTGGAAGTGTCCAGCAGGCTCCGGTTAAACCGTTGGTTGTCGGGATGCCGCGCGATGCAACAGGGTAGAATCATCAACTGCTCCGCCACTTTTTGAAACAGCGGCAAATTTGATTTGTAGAGGTCAAACAAACTTCCGGTGGCTTGAATCGCGTCGTGAAAGAGTTTCCACGCCTCGCGTTCTTCCGCGTTCAATTCGTCAGCCGCCGCTTCATCACCCGCAATAGCCACATCCACGGTCAGAGACTTGTCCAGCCATTTCAGAAAATCAGTCTCGGGTGCATTCAAATCGTCGTCTTCGAGAAGTTGCCCGGCCAATGCGAAGACCAGCGAGCGCCCTTTACCGTCATCAATTGAGTGGAAGTCTGACATTGGGTCAGGGCAGACTGCCGCTTCTCCCCGGCCAGCGTTTGTATTTCGCGTTCAAAGATTCTCCGTTCAAGCTTAAATCAACTTCCTCTGCTGCTCCGGCCTGCCTTCGCGTTGCGCTTTGGCAAAGGGATTCATTTGCGGCGGTGCCTCAACGCGTTCTTTGCCGCTCAACAAGCCTTCAATGGTCAGTATTTGGATTTTGGGATAATCCTTTTCGTGCCAGAGTTTCGATTCGTAACGGCCTGAATCCGCAGCTTCATCGCGCATTGGCTTCGTCGGCTTTTCGAGCGTGAGCAGGATTCCGCCCGCCGCCTTCTGATTGTTCACGTCGCCGAGCAATGTCGCCACGTCATTCCGTTTCACGCCGCCGCCTTTGACCTGCACGATGACTTTGCGCCGCTCCTCCTTGGACTCGTAGAAATACAGCAGACCGTCCACGCCGCGATCCGCGCCCTTGCCGTCGCCTTCCTTGAGCGGACGGGCGTCAATGAGCGAGAGCGCCCAATGCTGGAATTGAAACTTGTCCAGTTCCGCCAGCCGTTGCGCGCTGGCGAAATCCGTGGGCTGGCCCTTTTCCTCAAATTGCAATTCCTCGCCGAACGCGTCGCGCAGGCGGCGTTTGATGAGGTTGATGGCGAGATAGGTGACATCAATGCCGATCCACTGGCGGCCCGTCTTTTGCGCTGCGTGAACCGTCGTGCCGCAACCGCCAAACGGATCAAGCACCACGTCACCGGGATTTGTACTGGCCGTGATGATGCGTTCGAGAAGGGCGACGGGCTTTTGCGTTGGGTAGCCGAGGCGTTCAGCGGCTTGCGCACCGATTGGAGGAATATCTTCCCAAATGTTTTGCAGTCTTTCGCCCGGACTTTCGTCTGCAAACATCTTCAATCGTAACGCGCCGCCCGGCTTCGATGGAAAGTGCAGCCGCCCCTCCGAATCATATTTTTGCAAGCGTTCGAGATTACACGACCAACCATTTGGATGCGGCTGATAAGTGATGCCGTTGCTGGCCGTAAATGCATAATGCAGATTTGGGCGGAGACCGGGATTTCGTAGGGACACCGACTGCCATCGTCGCCCATTCGGATCAACGTTTGGATATTTCTCTGTAATTTCTTCGTCACTGAGTTGAATGAACGGCTGATTCCAACAGTAGGTAGCGCCTTTTGAATACCAAAAAATCTTGTCGGTGATGCTTCCATAGTTTCGCCCAACGTTTCCGTGTGCGAACGTCCGCTTCCAGACGATCTCGTTCAGAAATCTATCCGCGCCGAAAACCCCATCGAGCATCAGCTTCAAAAAGTGGCTCGCGGTCGGGTCGCAATGCAGATAGAGGCTGCCGGTCGGCCTGAGGACGCGATGCAGTTCAACGAGGCGCGGAGCCATCATCGCCAGGTAAGCCATCATGGGCGAGTTTTTGAGAAAGCTGTGGAAGGCTTGCATCATCTCCGTCACGGCGAGATTCGGACAGGTGTCAATGAACTGGTTGTAAGTCTCGGCGGCGTCGGCCCAACTCCAGGTATCGGTGAAGGCGTGGAATTGCGCCTGGCTCGCTTCGCCGGAGGCTTCGCGGAACAGGACGTTGTAATCCGCGTTGGAATTGAACGGCGGGTCGAGATAAACGAGGTCAACGCTCGCGTCCGGAAATTCCTTGGGGTCGCGCAGCCAGCCGAGATTGTCGCCGAAGAAAAGCCGGTTCATGCGTGGAGGCTAACACTGCACGGCAGTTGGAATCAAGCGGACGCTAAAGTCGGTAATGGTACAGTTTGGAGCCATTTCATAAATGTCCCCTGTCCAGGGTCCGCTCGCTGTCCATTGAACGACTCGATCGTTTCAATCAAAAACCACCGGCTGTTTCCATTACCCAGTCCATTGCAGTTTGCCCGCAACGCCGCTGCCGCCGCGCTGCGGACCACCGGCAGGGCCGTCTCTGGACAAGTTCACCGCGTCTTGTGCCGCAGCCGCCAGCCAAGAAGCAATGCGCCAAAGCCAAATAATCCAAATACGCCCGGCTCAGGAATCGCTTGAGTAGAAAATTGGATGTTATCCAGCAAGCCGTAGCCAGCATTGAAAATTGTGCCGGGAAGTGCTGTAAACAGCAACTGGCCTGTCTGCCCGGCAATCGCTGAAGTGTCTCCACCCATAATGTCATAATTTGGTGTAGAACCAGTTTGAACCAATGGGATTAATTGACCGTTAAATGTGACCTGAAGGCTCGAATTGAGGGACAAAAGAAAGGTGAGTGAAAGTGCATTCAGCGGAATTCTTCCAGACTGCCCGATAGAGGCTGCGGTCGGTGTGCTAGCAGTTGAGCCTTCCAAAAGCACACTGTATAGCCCTTGGAGTGGGGCAAGGCCACCGACATTGTTGGTTGTATCTTGTAAAAAAACGGCTGCTCCACCAAGGCTCACTGTATCATAACCGATACTGCTTAGGGGATTGCCACCTAAATAAGCTGTCCAGCCTGGAATGGCGTTAGCGGCTGGAACCTCAAAGTTGACCGGTGATAAAGGGAGAATTGGATGCTCAAAGTCAAGATTTGTGAAACTTTGAGACCACGCCAAACACCCGTTGGTGGCGAGCAATAAAACCGTAATTGAAATTCTGATAAGGGTAATTTTCATAAATGTAATCGTATCATCTAATAATCAAAGGATCACCGACCGCTTGGAAATAAGGCGTGTTTCTTGAGTTCCAAGCACAAATGGCAAAGTTCCTTCCGGCTGCCCACAAACCAAAATATTTTGTGCTATCGTTGACACCTGCGAGTTTAGGTTCCTCAACGTAGGTGACTGCGCCAACCGGTGTATTTGAATAATTTGTGCCTCCAAACGCGTTCGGCGAACACCATTTCATAAATGTCCCCTGTCCCGGATCAACTCTTTGGCCATTGAACGATTCAACCGTTTCAATAATCCACCAACCACTATTTCCATGCCACTGTACCGCTCCATTGGTCGCGTATGCTGCTCCCAACGAACTATGAGCACCCCAACAGATATAGCCCGCCACATTTGTCGTTCCGGTTGGATGAGGGAGATTGTATGCAACAGAGTTGCTGATGATCTCAAGGCCGTCAGAGAACAAAATCGCATTGGCAGAAACACCACTCGCAAGCAAACCATTTGTTGCGGATGAGACGACGTAACCATCTCCTGAAAAATTCTCACCTCCCACATATCCAGTGCCATGCCGGATTCCATCGAGCACATAATTTGTGTTTCCATACGCTCCAGCACTGGCGCTGATGATTAGTTTGCCTGGCGAATAATTCGTCCCGATAAATTCCAGTTTGTCAATGTAGGCGCGACAATCATTCGTCCCGTTCATGTTGATGTGAGTGATGAATGGCGACCAGCCTGAAACATTCGTGGAAAGATTGTAACTCACGCTGGAAGGTGAAGGCCCTCCATCATTTATCCTGGAGGAAATGTCCAAGAACAAAATCACATACTGCGGCCGCTTTGTGGGATTTGCGTTCAACCACGTTACCACGGGATTCCTGATTTGATTTGTAAAATCCGCCGTGGTGGTGATTTCGTTTGTGACACATCCGATCCCCAGCACATTCGCGTTGCTGATCATCGGTCGGTGCTGCATGTAGTAGTACCAAACGTTGGAACTATCCAGCGAGTTGGTATTATAGATCAGCAGCAAATCTTTCGTCACGTCAATCACATTGGTCACCGTCACTTGCCAGACGACGTTGGTGCTGCCCGCCGCGTTGGACACGATGACCGAATAAATCCCCGAGGAGTTGTCGCTGGCATTGAAATTGTAGTTGCTGGTGGTCGGCCCGCTGATATTGGNNCGACAGGAAGTTATTGGTGGCACCGTCAATGTTGGTCCCGTTGAACTGCCATTGGTAAGTGAGCGGAAAACCGTCCAGTTGCCCCGGAGCCGTCGCGGTGACGGCAAAGGAGAGGAGGTTTCCGTAAATGACAACCTGATTGGTGGGCAATGTCTGTGAAGTGATGACGGGCGGCGTGAGCACAGACAAATTGGCGTTGGTACTGAGGATGTTACTGACCTCGTTGCTGACGAGCACGTTGTAAACAGCTTCTTGCGCTGATTGCACGTTGGTCAAGCTGAGCGTGGCATTGGTAGCCCCAGTAATGTTCACACTGTTAGTCTCCCACTGATACGTCACGCCGTAAAGTCCCGCACCTCTCGCGGTGAAGGTCACGTTGCCGCCGGCAATGTAGTATTGGTCAGTCGGTTCGAGCGTGATAACGGGCGTTGGGGGTCCGGTGCGGACGGCCAAGGCGTGATTTACACCTCCGCCAATGAAAATTACGTTGCTCAATCCGCCGAGCGGGTCGAGAACATCACCGGCACCCCAGGCGACCACCGTGCCGTCGCTTTTAAGCGCCAAGCTGTAAGGCAGGGCCGGACCACCGAAAAATAAACGGCCACCGGCGGCAATCGCCACCACATTGGTCAAAGTACCAGGCACATTCGTTTCGCCAAAAGTATTGTCGCCCCACGCCATCACCGTGCCGTTGATCAACAACGCCAAACTGTGATACCCGCTCGCCGCCACATCCACCACATTGCTCAAACCCACTGGCACGTTGGCCTGGCCGTAATCATTGCCGCCCCATGCCACAACCATGCCATTGGAGACGGCCAGACTGTGCTCCACGCCGGCCGCAATCGCCGTGACATTGGTCAATCCAAACGGCACATTGGTTTGACCAAAAAGATTGGGGCCCCAGGCGACCACAGTTCCATCACTACGCAACGCCAAAGTGTTCATGGCCTGCGCCGAGATGACGATGGCGTTCGTCAGGTCTGGGGGAACGTTGGTTTGGCCAGCGGAATTAGCCCCCCATGCCACCACCGTGCCGTTGGTCAACAACGCGACATCATGGTTCCAGCCGGCGGCAATCATCGCCACGCCGATGAGATTGGTCGGCCCGCTGCCTTGGCCGTAGGTGTTGTCTCCCCACGCCATCACCGTTCCGTCATTGAGCAACGCGAGACTTTGCCCGTAACCGCCTGCGACCATCAGGGCGTTGGTAATGCCGGAAGGCACATCACACTGGCCGTAGGTGTCGTCGCCCCACCCTACCGTCATGGTCTTGGACGGTTTCGCCAGAATGTAAAATGCCACGTCCGAAGGCTGTCCGTAAAAAGTGTAGTTATTGGAGGTGTAGCCGATGCCAATAAATGTCCATTGGGAATAGTCGTTCGCTAAATTAGTGGACATCAGAATATCCCAAGGCACAAAATTTGTCCCGCCGCCAATTCCAAAACTGGCAATGGTGCTCCCATCGCCAGCAGTGCTGGCAGTCATGTTGGTGAGGTAAACCGGAATATTGTAGGAATAACTGCTCGCAAAGCTGCTTGACATCATGCTCATCATGCTCGGTGACCCATGCGAAATTCGGTGCCTACGGCGCGTCCGGAGATCGCGCCTTACCCGGGTGCCGAAGGTGGGATGTGAGGAAGCCTTTTATTCCGGCGACTTCTCTTCTTTCCGATAACTGGCCACCACCCAATCGCTCAAGACTTTGTCCGGCGTTTGGACGACCTCATCAGTAATGGTGAATCGCCGTTGCTGGGTGTTCTGGGCAATGAGTTTCAGACCGAATTGGTAATCCTTGAAGCGTTCAGCGCACCAGTCACGGATTGATTTTGAATGTTCCTGCGCCTGGGAAATCAGCAAGTCCGCCGCCGTTTCTGTGAATTGAATTTCCAGTCCGTGGTTGTCCCGAAACCGCTGGGCAAACTCCTGCACCAACTGGCGTGAGGGCTACCCGCGCAAAATGGCGACAAAATTTCCCGTTCGGTTCGAGGGGCGGTAGGACGGCTTTCTTAAACGGCTAAACGCACGTCATCCATTGAGTCAGGCTGGCTGGCATGCAGCCGGAGGACAGCAAACCGTTTTCCGCAGATTAAGAAAGTGCAGCCAGCGTTCCCGGACTGGACGCCGGTAAATACGTTCCAACGCCACGGCGTAAAGTTTCATCTGCGGCTCATACAATTTGACCTTGCCCGCCAAATCCCCGCCGGCCACGTTGTCCGTTTTGAAGTCCACCAACCAGATTTCTGCGGGCAACAGGACCACCAAATCGGCGACCCCTTGCACCACCACAAATTCTTCTTCCAGCGTTGCGCCCTCGCTCTCGATTTCTAAATCAGCCAGGTCTTTCAACGAGAAGCGCGCGGTAAATGAGAGTTCACGATGAACCTGTTTCGTGTTTGCCCGGATCTTTTGACCTGTTTCCGATCCCCAAAAAGATGCCAGCGCCGCCAGGTCCAGGGCCGCTCTTTGGTCGTTCGTCAACAGTTGTTCCTGTTCAAGGCGATCCGCTTCCCGCGAGAGGGATGCCGGGTTGCCGACCTGAGCCAGTGAAACAAACTGTAAAAAAGTATGGTGCGCTATCCCAATCTCCGCGGCCGAGAGCACGCTGGTTGCAGACTCTGGCTCGACCCGGCTCTTGCTTCTGAACCAGGGTTGCGCCTCCTCGTCCATCTCTTCCGCCAGTCGCCGTCGGATGGCCGACACAGAAGTTTTGGCCGGCTGCTTTGCCGCAACAAGGTGGGGATACTGCCACGCCAGTCGTGTCCGTAAGGCGTCCAGCGACATCGCATCCACCGGCGCAACGGCGCTTGCCTGAGCTTCGGATTTTTTATCCGGTGACGCCAGGTCTTCGGAATCGACCACCCGCCAGGTCAACAACTGACTTTGTCCGCTCGTTTCGGTAAGCCAGTCTCTGTTTCCGGCCAACCGGGGCAAGAGCGGCCCAATCCAGTCGAGATATTGGTTGGCGGCCAGGATTTGTTGTGTGGTCAAGCGGGTGGGGGGTTCGCTTGACCAGTTCGTCCCGGCGCACTTGCGAGTCGCGGTGCCGGCCAGAATCAATTTGTCACAGGCGCGGGTCATCGCCACATAAAGCAGTCGGAGTTCTTCGCCCATCATTTCCCGTTTTTGGCGTTTACTCGCCAGCCAGTACGGCAGGCTTTGATACCGCTGCTCGCTCTCCGGCGGCTGCACGTGCGGACAAAGTCCATATTCCTCATCCAGCAAAATATCGCCGCGAAGATCGGACCGATTAAATCGCGCTCCCAGTCCGGCGACCACCACCAATGGAAACTCCAGCCCTTTGCTTTTGTGGATGCTCATCAAACGAACTGCGTCGCCCGTTTCGACTGTGGCCGGTTCGCGGTCCTCTCCAGTCCGCTGTTGCGCTTCGACGAATTTCAAAAAGCGAAACAATCCCTGGCGCTGAAACTGATCGAACTGCCGCGTCATGGCCAGCAACCGCTGCACATTCGCGCGCTTCGGTTCGCCGCGCGGCTGCGCCCGCAACCAGTCCTCGTAATGCGTTTCATCCAGCACGGTTTCGAGGCAATGCGACAGCGCCCCCTGGCGTGCCAGCCGCCGCCACGCGCGAAATGAATTTACGAACCCATCCACCTTCGGCCACGCCTGTTCAGCGACGTTCGCGATCGGGCTGTTTGTAAATTGGGATTTGAGATCTGAAATGTCGCGATGAAACCGTTCCAGCGCGGTCCAAAACCGCTCATCCGGCTGGGCCAGGCGGATCGCCGCCAGTTCATCGAGCGATAAACCAACCAAAGGCGACCGCAAAACCGCCAGCGCCGGCACATCTCGCAAAGGATTGTCGAGCAGCAGCTGCAGGCTGAGCAGATCGGAAACTTCCGTCGTCCCGAAAAAGCCGCCGCGTTCCGCCTCCAACGGAACGTCGAGTTGCGCAAACACCTTGGCGAAACTTTCGGCTTTGTTCCGGGGTGACCGGAGCAGGACCACCATGTCGCGCCATTCAACCGCCCGGTGTGTTTTGTGTTGGCGGTCCCAAATCTGGAATGAGTTTTCTTTCAAGTCACGCAAGCGCAGGGCGATCAAACGCGCCTCCATTTCAGCGTTGGAAAGGTCGGCGAGATCGTCCATCCGGGCGGAGTCGTTCTCCGGCTCGTTCTCGTGGTCCGGTTCTTCCCTGCCGGTCAGCCTGAGCAGCAACTCGACGCGCGGCCCGGAATCAACCGTGGCGGCCAGTGCTTTGCGTTCGTCGGGCGCGCCAAACCGCAACCGTGCCCGCTCGTCGTAATCCACGCCTCCCGCTTCAGACCGCATCAGCGAGGTGAACAGGGCGTTGACAAAATTCAAGATCGCTTCGTGACTGCGGAAATTATCGGTGAGCGGAAGGACCTGGCTCGTCGTACGGTTCGTATTCCACTCCTTGGTGTACTGCTGAAAAATATGCGGGTCGGCCAGCCGAAAGCGGTAGATGCTTTGCTTCACGTCGCCCACCAGAAACCGATTGGCCGCCGCCCCCTCGCGGCCCAAACATTCAATGATTTTGTCCTGCGCGGCGTTGATGTCCTGGTATTCGTCCACGAACACCAGCCGCAGTTTGTCGCGCCAGCTTGCCGCGGTGGACGTTGGGCGGCTGGCTTTAGTGTCCCACAACAGACGCAGCGTGAACTGTTCCAGATCGTGGAAGTCCAGCGCGCCCGACTCGCGCTTGGCTCCGGCGAAAGATTTGGAAAACTCCTGCGCCAGTTCCAACAACGTCGTCATGTGTGGCCGCACCCAATTCCAATCCTCCAGCAGTGGATCACGATCGCCGTCCAGTTCCACCAACGATTGAAGGAATTCCGCGTCGGCGAACAAGGCTTTCAGGGGCGCGCGGAATTCGGTCTTTTTCCTGGCCGGCCAATTGTCGTCGGCGGAAAGAATCTCCGCCAGGATGGGCGCGGCTTGAGCGCGGCTGGCGTTGTCCGGCAGACGGCTCAGTGCGGCCCGGCATTGTTGGGCGTTGACGTTTTCCGGCGGGACGGTTTGCAAAGTTTCCAGCCACGTTCTCCGCCACTCCGCCACTCCCTGCAATAACCAGATTTCCCATTCGTCGGGTTTGAGTTGGCTGAACGAGACGAGCCGGCACT
Organism: Limisphaerales bacterium; assembly: GCA_003140275.1. Taxonomy (GTDB): domain Bacteria; phylum Verrucomicrobiota; class Verrucomicrobiia; order Limisphaerales; family PALSA-1396; genus PALSA-1396. Next base: position 10,365 of record PLJQ01000140.1, on the reverse strand, counting down.
GAAACCAATCTTCGGGATCAGCCCGGGTTTGCGTGTATTCATGCACGCGCAGCACGAGTTCGCGTAGGGCGCTGTCCCAGCCGCGAGCCTGCGTGAGAATCAGTTGCTGGACCGCCCCGGCATTGGGGGTTTCCCCGGCATAATGTCGCTGCAAGAGGGTGTCGAGGGTTTCCGCGGCGAGCAATTGCGACTGGGCTTCGTCCAGGACGGTCAACTGCGGATCCAGTTCGAGTTCATAAAAATGTTCGCGCACCAGTTGGAGGCAAAAACTGTGGAGTGTGCAGATTTTGGCGGAGTCAAGGAGAGCGAGTTGTTCGGCCAGTCGTTCGTTGGCGGGTTGTTCGGCGGATATTTGTCCCAGTGCTTCACGAATTCGTTTCCGCATCTCGGCGGCGGCGGCTTCGGTGAACGTGACCATGAGAATCTGGTCGAGCGACACCGGATTGCTTTCGTCCAGCACCCGCTTGAGGCAACGCGCCACCAGGGTGCTCGTCTTGCCGGCGCCGGCGCCGGCTTCGACCAGCACGTTGCCTTCAGCATCGATGGCTCGTTGTTGGGCGGAAGTGAAACTCATGAGCGTTGGGTGTTCCGATTCGCAAACGGAAAATGTAGGTGAATCAACCGGTTCAATTCCAATAGTTTTTTTGGTGCATCGCCGTTTTGAGTGGAGCCAAGGAGTTGAAGAGCGGGGCTAGAAGAGTGTGCCACGCTCGCCCTCACCCTGACCCTCTCCCCCAGGAGAGGGAACAGACTTTGTCCGTCCCTGATTACTCGATGGCCACTCGACCAACCCGGTCGCAGGTTTTCGCGTGAGACGGCGAACGCTTCTCCTTCTCCCAGGGGGAGAAGGCCGGGATGAGGGCGAGCGTTAAACCTACTATCAACTTTAATGGAAAGCGTTTGGGTTAACTGAAAAGTGTTTCTGGACCGGCCCGCGGTCCGCTCTCCGTAGCAGTGCTACTGCGGAGGGTGTACGTTCGATCGCCGCCCTGGCTAGGCGGTTGCGTGATAACTGCAAAGGCAGCGCACTCTGACCGGAACGATGGAATCCGGATAGGTCACGTAGCACGTGATAAATGTTTAGCCGGACGCCCAAGCGTTCGAGCTGGCAAGCGAAATTAAGATGGAGCACCCGTTCTGCAAACCCAAAACCGGAAAAGAAAACTTTTCCGGGAAGGCACCATTTTGCCTATTGACCGTCCGGGCTTAATAGCACACTAACCACCCTTTGGTTGGGGCAATGACGCGAGAAACAAGATCGGCGACCGTCGTTGTTTATCAATAACTTGTAGAGTTTGTTTCTCAAGAGGTGTTAGGCAGCATGGCTTGCATATACAAACTTCATTTTTCTGCCAACAACTTGGTAATCTTTTCTTCAAAACTGGTTGTGTCACCTTTGGGGTGGTATTTATCACTTGCGCGCACATTGTCAAAACGCAAAAACCCCTTCTTGTCCACCAGAAACATATGCGGGATTCCATCAATGCCAAATTCCACAGTGAATTTGTTATCATCCTGCCGCTGACCGTCAAAATACTGCGGCCATGAAAAACCATGCTGCTTAACGTAATCTTCTAACTTCCTTTTGTCAGTGTCGCAACTGATTCCAATCACTTCAAAACCTTGTCCACGAAATTTGTCGTATGCCTTCTTCACTCTGGGCAACTCCTTCACGCAAGGCCCACACCATGTAGCCCAGAAATCCACCAATACCACTTTTCCCTTTATTTTGGCCAAATCCACTTCACGGCCATCTACCGCCGTAAATTGCAGGGACACGGGCTTGCTGTGCGAGTCGAGCCGGTTCAAAAAACCTTTCGTCCACAGCTTGTATTTTTCAGGCGCGGTGCTGGCAATCAATTCCTTCGCCAGTGCCCGTGACTTGGCCAGTTTGCCATCATATACATATCCTTCAATCGCAATCACTATATCTTGATAACCATTTGCACGATCTGGGTCATCTTTGATAAGCCCCCACGCGCCTTCAACCAACAAGTCGGTTGCGTTGGACACATCTGAACTGTAAATTTTCATCAATTCGTCATCACGCCGCGTATATTTCTTGGACTTGTCCGTGTTCAAGGGAGAGTTGGTTTTTATTTGGATATTGCCGATGATCACAGTATCGCCATTAGTTTTAAGAAATGTCTTGTCTATTGCCGTCACTGAATTCATTTCTGCTTGTGCGAAAAAATCGTCCGCCACAAGCACAACAAATATTCCAAGGAGAACAAAAGAATGATTAAAAATACGGAGGGATTTTTTCATATGGTGTGTAATGCGGCCTAGTCAGTATGGCTTTCGATGAAAGCGAAAGCGGTGTCTGCTCTCCGGAGTAAGCGTGGGTTGCGACCCGTGGAACGGGATGCCGAACCGGAAGTTGTGGAATCTGCGCTCCAAACCAGCAATGAACGAAGAGCAAACACCATGAAGACCTACATACTTCGTGAACCCAAAACTGTCGAGCTGCAAAAAGCCCGCTCGTGAAGGTTGCCGACCTACAAAATGATTCTATCGCCGGCTTTGCCGACGATTTTCATTTGTGAACGTGGCCGCCGGTAACACTTTCAATGGTGGTTTTGCGAAAAGAACGGCGCGGCTTATCGGCGCGCATCGGAAGAACGCGCGGGCAGAATTTTCTCTCCTTTTTTTTCGAACCAAAAAAAAGGATGTCCCCCAATCGGGAAAGAAAATGAATGAAGGTTCCTTTCTGATTGCCGAATTGATTGTTTTTCATTGCGTCTCCTTCGATGTCTTTCAATGGGAGACACTAAACCCGCGCGCTGCCGCTCACAATCGGGGCGTGTCAGCGTCGTGCGCCCGGTGAACGTGTGGAGAAAGCCCCCGGTGAATCCCCGGGACGATGGGGTGCGACCAGCCAGAATCAGGGAAGAGGCCACCGAAACGACGGTGACGAACGTAGAAAAATCTTTACCGCACCTCCCGCTTCAGGCAGCGGTCAGTCGCTGCGCCCAAGAGGTGAGTCAGTCGTTGACTCGCCCTCATCCTGACCTTCTCCCCCGGGGAGAAGGAACAGCCGCCGACCGTTCTTGGTTTTGCGATTGACCGTCCGGCAAGTCCAGTCGCGCGAATTTTCAAGGAGATGGCCAACGATTCTCCTTCTCCGTGGGGAGAAGGCTGGGATGAGGAATTGCGCGACTAACCTTTAAGTTTCTCGGAAAGGCAGGCGAACATCAAAATTAGTTCACTACCCAGCACTTCTCCGTCACGTAGTGGCCGTCTCTTTCATTCAAGTCACCACCCGCATTTGGACGGCATCAACCATTTGTTCACCGGCGGCAATGGCGCTGATGACGACCGTCGTCTTCCCTTTTTCCAGCAGTCCTTTGGCGGTCAACGTTTCCAATGCCAGTGAAATTGTTTTCTCCGGATCGGCGTGGTCGAATGGAATCACGATCGACGTGACGCCCCAGTTGATGGTCAGCGAATCCGCCACGGCCTGGGTTTCGCAGACCGCGTAAATCGGCGAATGGCGCGGGCGCATCCACGCGGTGTGACGCGCCATGTTGCCGCGGATGGTGAAGACGAGAATGGCGTCGGCCTGCAATTCCTCGGCCATAACGACCGCGCTCTTGACCAGTTTCTGACGCGGGCTGGTGAGTTCGGCGCGTTCCTGGAAATTCGCGCCCCCGCTGCGTTCGATGCGTTGGGCGATGCGGTCGAAGACGCCGACGCATTGCAGCGGATATTTGCCCACGGTGGTTTCACCGCTCAGCATGATGGCGTCGGCCTGCTCGAAAACGGCGTTGGCGACATCGGTGATTTCGGCGCGCGTGGGCATCGGATTTTCAATCATGCTTTCGAGCATGTGCGTGGCGACAATGACTGGCCGGCCAACGCGCAGGCAGGTTTTGACAATCTTGCGCTGGACGATGGGCAGTTCTTCGTAAGGAATTTCGATGCCAAGATCGCCGCGCGCGACCATGACGGCATCGGCCTCGTGGATGATCTCGTGGAGGTTCTTGACCGCTTGCTGATCTTCGATTTTCGCGACGATGAGCGGGCGCGGCCGGGCGTGCTCGACGATGGCCTTGAGTTGATGAATGTCTTTGGCTTCACGAACGAACGAAAGCGCGATGTAATCGACGCTGACTTCCAGCCCGACGGCGATATCGGCAAGGTCCTTCGCGGTGAGAGCGGGGAGGCTGACTTTGACGCCGGGCAGATTAATGTGGCGGCGGCTGCCGAGTTTGCCGGGCGTGAGGACTTCGCATTCAACCTTGTTGCCGGACTTGGCGAGCACTTTCATCTGGATTGCGCCGTTATCGAGCAGGACGATGTCGCCCACGCTGATGTCGTTGACAAAATTTTCGTAGTTCACATCCACGGAATGGAGCTCTTCACTGCGCTCGCCGCGCACCGTGAGGGTGAATTTTTCGCCGGGCTTCAAATCGAGCGCGGCGGGCAAATCGCCGGTGCGGATGGCCGGCCCTTGCGTGTCGATCATGATGCCGACCGGGACCTTGCGGGCGGTGGCGGCCGCGCGGATGTCCCGGACCACGCGGCGGACCCAATCATGCGTGGCGTGCGACATGTTGAGACGGGCGATGTTCATGCCGGCATCAATGAGGCGGCCGATCATGTCCGGTGAATCGGTGGCAGTGCCGAGTGTGGCGATGATTTTGGTTTTTCTCATGGATCCGTGCCGGCCGCGAGCATAGTAACCCCCCGCGGCATTACAAAGGATAATTCAGGCCCGCCCTTGGAACAATGAGCATGAATTTTCCAAATGAGACTTGATATTCAATTCGTGCGGTCGCTATATTGGAACCCGCTTAACGACCAACTTTATGGCTGACATCGCAAATAAATATTCTGACAACGTGGCCGGCAAATATTACGTCGATAACCAATGCATCGACTGCGATCTGTGCCGGGAAACGGCGCCCGATAATTTTACCCGCAGCGATGACGGCGGTTATTCGTACGTTCACAAGCAACCGATCACGCCGGAACAGGAAACGCTTTGCAAGGAAGCCATGGAAGGTTGCCCCGTCGAGGCCATCGGCAACAACGGCGACACCGCAGCCTGAACAAAACGCTCATTGAAGGCTCGCCGACGTGTTCGTCTCTTAGCCGTATTCATGCAGTAGAAAATGGGTTCGCCCTCACCCTAACCCTCTCCCCCAAGAGAGGGAGTTCCTGCCGGGCCGCGCTGGGACTGCGCGAAGCGGCGAAGGTAGAAGGCCGCCAGGATTTGCTGAGGTCAGACGAAGCTTCCCCCTCTCCGGGGGGAGAGGGCGGGGTGAGGGCGGGCGTTCTGTTTAACTGCATCGTTCCGGCTTAGAG
>PLJQ01000140.1:0-5014 GCA_003140275.1 Limisphaerales bacterium | reverse complement strand
GCCCGCCGCCACAAACGAAGGCCGATATACCGGGTTTTCAATCAGGCCCTTGGTTCTTTTGTTTCGCCTTCCCCGGACTGGCATGACCAGACCCCGAGCGGAGCAACCCGCCTGCGATGGCTGGCAGCTCATTAAAAAAGCTCACTTGCTTTGTAGCCGCCGAGATAACAAGGCGGATGTCCTGGTAATTTTGAGTGCTTCGTCCGCCTCCTCACGTCGTCGGCTGCTTCTCAAGCTCATTCAATAATGTTCGGCGCAACAACTCCAGCGCCTGTTGGGAGGTGACCTGCTTGAAAGTTTCGCGGTCATAGCGGTTGACATGGTGCGCGACGGATGTCGTTTGCGGCGTGGCCAGGGCGATGAACACGGTGCCGACCGGTTTGGCGTCGGTGCCGCCGCCCGGCCCCGCGATGCCAGTGACGGCGATGCCGTAAGCCGTTTGATTTCTTTGGCGGGCGCCTTCCGCCATTTCACGGGCGGTCGCTTCGCTTACAGCGCCATGTTGCGCCAGCGTTTCCGGGCGGACACCGAGCAGGTTCATTTTTGCCGCGTTGCTGTAGGTGACGAGGCCGGCGAGAAATACGACCGAGGCGCCGGGAACGTTGGTCAGTCGGTTCGCGATGTGACCGCCGGTGCAGGATTCGGCCAGCGACAATGTTTCCTTTCGTTCCGTCAACCGGCGGATGATCACTTGCTCCAATTCGTCTTCGTCCACGCCAAAAATGCTTTTGCCAATGATGCCGCGAATGATCTGTTCGGCTTCGATGATGATGGGTTGCGCACGTTGCCCGCTTGCGACCAGTCGGACATCGACTTCACCAATCCGGGCGCAGTAACCGATGACCAGCCCGGCATCCGTCAGCGGTTGCAACGGGCCGGCAATTTTTTCCTGAACCACGGATTCTCCCAGCCCGGTGGTTTTTAAGGTGCGACAAACAAAGGCCGTCTCCTGTGGAAAATGTTTTTGGAGCAGGGGAACGACCTGTTCGGCGAACATGGGCCGCAATTCGCGCGGCGGCCCGGGCAGCATGACCAGCCAGCCTGGCGATCCACCCCGGCGAAACGGATTGGGTTTCACCGCGATCGCCAATCCCGGCGCGGTGCCGTTTTGGTTCGGCAGCACGATGGCGCCTTCCGGCACCAGCGCCTGCACTTTGGTGCTGGCCGGCATCGGGCGTTTGCGTTCCGCGAAAAACTTCTCGATCTTCGTCAGGATGCCCGCATCCTCGATCAATTTCCTGTCAAGCAACTGGGCAATGAGGTCGCGGGTGAGATCATCGGAAGTCGGACCGAGGCCGCCGGTCGTAATCACGAGATCGGCGCGCGTCAATGCTTCACGCACCGCCTCCTGAATGGCAGCACCGTCATCGGAAACGGCCACTTGCCGGTGGACGCCGTAGCCGAGGTTGCCGAGCTGGCGACAGAGCCATTGTTGGTGGGTATTGAGCACGAGTCCCAGCATTAACTCGCTGCCGGTGTTGATGATTTCGATGTTCAAGCTGAAGGAATCTAAGGTTCAAAGTTCAAAGTTCAAAGTTCAAACGCAGTGGGCGGGGTACACGATTGGGCCAGCCTTGAACTTTGAATTTTGATCCTGGAACTCAACGGAGTGCTGCGTTGACTTGGCGGCTCGTTGACCTATAATTGTGGCATGTCCGTAGCAAGTAAAACGTCCACTAAAAAGCGGTTTCTGCAGTTTCTGGCCCACAAGAAACTCCGCATCACTTCCCAGCGACAGGCTATCGCGGACACGGTGTTTGATACGGACGAGCATTTCACCGCCGAGCAGTTGTTGGAATGGTCGCGCGGACGGGACAAATCCGTTTCGCGCGCCACCGTCTATCGCACGTTGCCCTTGCTGACGGAGAGCGGATTGGTTCGCGAAATGGATTTCGGCAAGGATTACAAGTTCTACGACCCGAACTACGCCGAACATCCCAATCACAACCACCTCATCTGCCAGGATTGCGAAAAGATTGTGGAGTTCGAGAGCGAAAAGATTGAGCGGATTGAAAATGAAATCACCCACAAGCTCGGTTTTTCGCTCAAGTCACAGCGCCTGCAAATCACCGGCACTTGTGAAGAGCTAAAGAAACTCGGCGCCTGTAAAAAGAAGTGCTGATGGAATTCCTCATCCGCAAAGGGAGCCGCCGCCGACGTAAGGAGGCTCATTTGAATGCGGAATGCAGAGCGCGGATTGAGGGTTAGAGCCTGTTTGAAAAGTAGCGGCGGGCCTCCCGGCCTCCCGGCCTCCCGGCTTCCCGGGCGGCATCTTGCCGCTTGGAAAAAGCACCCACATTGCAGAACCGCTCATATTTAACCGGCTCATTCGTGGTTTTGAGGTTTTTTCCGCCGGGCTGGNNGGCTGACGCTACAGTTTTCAAACAGGCTCGTAGAGCCTCGTTACCTCGGCTCCTACGAGGCGAGGTTTTTTATTTCACCCAGCCGTGGTAACGGCCCATCCAGTACGGCAGGAGAAAAAATGCGCCGTCGTCCTCACCATTACCATTGCCGCCGCCGTCGGGATGGTACGGGTTGCCATTCCATTTGCTCACTGAGCGTTCATCCGGCGCGACGACTTCAGTCATCGGCCCGCCGCCGCTGGCGACCGAGATGTAATTCCAAAGCGGGTTCATGTCCGACCGGATTTGGCTCCAGGTGAAGCGCAGGCTGTCCAGATAAATTTCCCTCAGCTTGGGGTCCTTCTCGTAGCGCAACAACGGATCATAAGACAGATAGGCAAGTTCATCGTCGGAGAAATTAATTTCCCCGCCGCCTTTCCATCGCCGATAGAGCCGCATGTTTTCGGCGTAACCGCGCCGGCCGCGGTCCTGGTAAGCGTCTTCGTATTTTTTGTTTCCCGTGATGTGATGCGCGGTTTTCAAAAAGGAAAGTAATTCGATGGAGCGCAACGCCGCTTCATATTTGCCTTCCTCGGTTTTGAAGAAACTCTCCGACCATTCGCCCCAACGCGTCGGTTTGCCGTTGAGATCGATCAAGTTGTAATCGTCGTCGATCAAGTGATCGGTGAGGCGCGCGACCACTTTGCGGATTTGTTCCTTTTCCGTTTCACCCGCGACGAGGTCGTAATAGAGCGCGTAACCGTAGTAATGGCCAACGCTCTCGTCGGAACTGGTATCGCCTTTCCACAGCCATTTGCCGTCGGGCGTGGGATGCCATTCGCCGCCGCGCGGGCGCGGTTCGTCCATGGAAACAAACGAGCGGGCATAAAAACCCGGCTTGCCCGTAATCTCCTCCAGCCGCATCAACAACCGTACGGAACGCCGGGCTTTGGCGCGGGCGTCCGGGTCGTGCGTCGCGGCGTAGCGAAAAGCCTCCGCGCCCAGATACATCGCCGTCCAGAGACCGTCATTGTCGTTGTCGCCTTTGACATTGGTGGACAGATCGCCGGCCACGGGCAGGTGAGTGCCGGCCACCATGCCGTGCCGCACGTGACGCTGTTCCACGCGCTCGTCAAATAATTTTGCCTTTTGTTCGAGCGTCATCGGCCGCCACTCGATAAGGGAGACGCCGGTTTTCGTGCGCACCCAGACTTTGCGTCCCGGCCCGGTTTCCTCCACGTAAATGTTTTTTACCTCGTTATCCAACAGCCAGCGGCGGCCATAAAAATATTGCCAGCGGTCCCACCGGAAACTGCTGTTGGGATCAAACCGCGCGGCGCCTTGATCGCTGCCGAGCCAGACGGCGCCGGATTTTTCTTTGCCATAACTCTTCAAGCCCGCGACCGGACCTGACTCTTTGTTTTCCCACGCTTGCGGTCTGGCTTCCTGCCGGACGGCGGCGGGAACTTCCGCTGCGTCCAACCTGAAATGGGCGGCAAATTTTTGGGTATCGGCGGCGGCAGCCAGCAGACTTGGGCACAGACAAAGTATCGCAATAAGTCGTTTCATTTTTTGAAGCGGGTTTGTTATCCGTCAAATCCCCCAACGCTTCAATCATTATCGCGGACGCGGTGGTGGCAGACGGCGGCGGAGTGCTCATCGATCCGCTCCTTCCATCTCTCTGTCGTCTATGGATTGTAAACAGCGAACCGGGTGCCCAATGCCAGACAAGCCCAAGTGTAGTCCAAAGCCGGCACTGACAACAGGGCGAACGTGATACAGATCACCCAGCGTGGCGCCTCCCGAGACTCCAGCCACAACAAAGTCCCCAGAAAAACGGCGGCGTAACCGAACGCGTACCCAAGGTGAGTGTGCATCGTGTCGATGAGCGGCATGTGGCGAACCGTGATCGGATCCATGAATTCAAAGCGCCGGCCCGACCGCTCCATCCTAAAGCGTGCGAGAAAATGTGCGAACGCTCCGGTGCCGGCTAGCAACGGCAACCACACCGATGACGCCTTGTGCCGCCTCATCCATTCGGGTGCTTTTGAATTAATCATTTTTCAACCACCCAACCTCTCTGCTCGACTCATCAGAGTTCCCCATGGCGAAAATTTGATCGTTGCCGAATTTGGGGTCAGGACCATTCACACAGTCTCCAAGCCAACCCTGCGGTTGCAAGGAGCTCTTAACCACATCCGGGGAGCGTAGGCCGCCGGCGTGCTGTGTTCGGCGGCCCGCCGAACACTTCCTGCGCAAAACCACTCCGCACCATTTGGTTTGATCGCAAGTCAGAGACCGGAAGTCGTCGCCGGGCCGGCGACGACTGCACGCGGGCCGTGTGCGCTCCCCAATCAATGGAATTATTGCGGCCTGGAAGGATATACATACCATGCTGCGTACCCGAAGAACGGACTTACCGGAGTTGGCCCCAGCGAACAGGGGTTGGGCGTTGCGGCGCATGATCAGGCCACCCGTCGTCTCTCAATCTCATCGTGAATACATCGCTCGCGGACTCCATGAAGGCGATGTGATTCTCGCAAATGTCACTTGCGTTTGAGTCCATCCCGAAAGGCAATCGCTTCCTGTTCCACCCGGACAGCGTCCATGACGGGAACCACGGGACGCGCCTCGAATACAAAAGCAGGCAGCATCGAGCAGAACTTGTGAAC
>PLJQ01000322.1 GCA_003140275.1 Limisphaerales bacterium | reverse complement strand
TAGCCGCTCGCGCCGGGCAGCATGACATCCAGCACGATGAGCGTCGGCTGGTGTTTGGCGACGGCGTCGAGCGCGGCGTCGCCGCGATTGCACGAGGCGGTGTCGTAGCCTTCGCTCTTCAACCCCTCCTCCAGCCCCAGCAAAATGTGCGGGTCATCCTCGACGATGAGAATTTTTGTTTTCATGTTTTTAACCACGGATGAACACGGATAAACACGGGTTGAATTGGAACGCCGAGCACCGGCTCGGCGTGTTGGAGAGTCTTTGGGTCGCGCCGAAGCGGTGCTCGGCGCTCCGTGGCCAACGTCATTTTTTATCCGTGTCCATCCGTGTCCATCCGTGGTTTAATTCCGTCAGCGCCTGATTTTATGCACAAGAATCCGTCCAAGAAATACCGTCCGTTCCCGCCGGTGGCATTGCCCGACCGGCAGTGGCCCAGCCGCGTCCTCACCCGCGCGCCCATCTGGTGCAGCGTGGATTTGCGCGACGGCAACCAGGCGCTCGCCGTGCCGATGAATGTCTCGCAGAAACTGGAATTGTTCCAGACGCTCGTGAAAACCGGCTTCAAGGAAATCGAGGTCGGCTTTCCGTCGGCGTCGAACACGGAATTCACCTTCAACCGCCGGCTCATCGAGGAACACCGCGCGCCCGACGATGTGTGGTTGCAAGTGCTCGTCCAGTCGCGCGAGGATTTGATCGAGCGCACCTTCGAATCGCTCGTCGGCGCCAAGAAAGCCATCATCCATCTCTACAACTCGACTTCGCCCGCCCAACGCCGGGTTGTGTTCGGGATGTCGAAAAATGAAATCATCCAGGTCGCCGTGCATGGCGCGGAGTGGATCAAGGAACGTTTGCCGCGGCTCAAAGGCACGGAGGTCATGCTCCAATACTCGCCGGAAAGTTTCAGCGCGACGGAAGTCGAGTTTGCGAAAGAAATATCCGAAGCCGTCCTGGACGTGTGGCAGCCAACGCCGCGGCAGAAGATGATTTTGAATCTCCCGGACACGGTCGAAGTCGCGATGCCGAATGTCTATGCCGATCAAATCGAATGGATTTGCCGGAACATCAAGCACCGGGACTCGCTCATCGTCAGCTTGCACACGCACAACGACCGTTGCACCGGCACCGCCGCGACCGAGCTGGGTTTGCTCGCCGGCGCCGACCGCGTCGAGGGCACGCTTTTTGGCAACGGCGAACGCACCGGCAATCTCGACATCGTCGCGGTTGCGCTGAACCTCTTCATGCAGGGCATCGATCCGAATCTTGACTTCACGGACCTCGGTTCAATTATCGAAGTCTATGAACGGTGCACCGGCATGACGATTCCGCCACGTCAGCCTTACGCGGGGGAATTGGTGTTTACCGCGTTCAGCGGTTCACACCAGGACGCCATCCGCAAGGGCTTGAACGAATGGAAAAGCGGCGCGCGCGCATACTGGGACGTGCCATACCTCACGCTTGACCCTAACGACATCGGCCGCGAATACCGCGAGGTCATCCGCGTCAACAGCCAGTCCGGCAAAGGCGGCGTGGCGTATTTGCTCGAAAGCGAATTTGGCATCGAGTTGCCGAAAGAAATGCAGCGCGAGTTCGGCCCGATTGCGAACGACGCGGTGGACAAGCTCGGCCGCGAAGTCAGTGGCGCGGAATTGAAGGCGATGTTCTGGCGCGAATACATCGAACGCACCGAACCGTGGCAGTTGCAGGGCTTCGAAACCGAAAGCAAGAACGGGGTTGTGAAATGTCGCGCAAGACTTTTGCAGGACGGCAAGCTGGTGGAGTTTTCCGGCGAAGGCAACGGGCCGCTGGCCGCGCTCGTGCATGGCTTCGGCAATGTCGGTGTGCCACGGTTTGAAATTGCGAATTACAGCGAGCACGCGTTGAGCGCGGGCGAAGAAGCCACCGCCATTGCCTACATTCAAATCAAGCAAGGCGACGGTCGCACCCGCTGGGGTGCGGGCGTGGACACGAACATCGAACTCGCATCCGTGCGGGCCGTGTTGAGCGCGCTGAATCGGTCGTGATCCTTTACGCCTCAAGAATCCAGTTGCGCCAGTCCCTGGATTCACCTAGTTAAACGTCCGGGCCATGAATTCTTTTTGTTGTTCGCACCTCGCAATCCTGCTTTGCCTCTTGCTGACGATCACTTCGCCACGGGCGGGTGACTGGCCGCAATGGCGCGGGCCGGAGCGCAACGGACACGTCTCAGCGGAAACGCCTGTCCCAACGACTTTATCGAATGAGCCGAAAGTTTTGTGGCGATTGAACATCGGCGGCGGCTTTTCTTCACCCGTAATCCAAAACGGCAAGCTGGTTTATCTCGACGCACAGGACGGACAAGAAGTCGCTCATTTGATCGACGCCAAAACCGGCAGGGAATTCTGGCACGTGCCGTTCAGCGACATGTATGGCGATGAATGGGGCGTCGGCCCGCGCAGCACGCCCATCATGGACGGCGACCGCGTCTATGTACAATCATGCAAAGGCGAATTCCGCTGTCTGAATCTGGCCGATGGCAAAGTCTTATGGGGCACGAGCTTCACGAAAGATTTTGGCATCGTGTTCGTCGGGAGCAAAGTATTGGAGGGCACCGCCCGCCGTCGCGGCAACAATGGTTCGGGCGTCGTGGACGGCGACCGGATTTATGTTCCCGTCGGCAGCACCAACAATGCGACGATTGTATGTTACCACAAGCTAACCGGGGCGATGCTTTGGAAATCGCAGGACGACGAGGCAGCTTTTTCTTCATTGATGGTGGCGACACTGGCCGGGGTAAAGCACGTCGTGATGCTCAACGCCGAGGCGCTCATCGGCGTGGACGCCGCGGATGGAAAACTCCTTTGGCGATTGCCCTTGGAGACTTACGCCAAACGCCACGTCGCAACCCCCGTCATCTTCGGCGACATGGTCATGGTCAATTCGCACACGTTTGGACTCCGCTGTTTCAAGATCAGCAGGGAAGGCGACAAGGTGAAAGCCGTCGAGAAGTGGGCGAATAAAGATTTGAAGATCAACATCGCCACACCGGTGGTCGTCGGCAATTACGTTTACAGCCACGGCCCGCGAAAAGATTTCGTCTGTGCGGACGCGCTGACTGGCAAACTCCTATGGACACAAGGCGGCTTTGGCGAAAACTATTCGTCGATTGTTGCGCTCGGCAAAAATCTCCTGGTGTTGACCGATCTCGGTGAACTGATTTTTGTGGCCGCTGATCCCACCCAATACACCGAACTGGGCNNTCCTGGCCGCCAATCCGACCGCCTACACCGAACTGGGCCGCGCGCACGTCTGCGGAAGAACCTGGAGTACGCCCGCCTATGCCGACGGCAAACTTTACGTCCGCGAAGGATTGCGAGACGCTTGGAAGCTCACAGGCTTGGAACTTCTAGTTCAGTAAGCAACAGACGCACACTTTAACGAATCCAGCCCGCTTGCGCCGCCGCGAACCGGGCGGCGCCGATTAACGCCGTTTTGTCATTGAGTATGACCCTCACCGGCATGGCTTCCATCAACGCCATCATCCGTCCAGTGGCGCAAAATGCCTTCATGAAATTTCCGTCTTTGAGTTTGTTGATGATCTTGGGCGCGATGCCGCCGCCCACATAAAGGCCGCCGATGGACATGATTTTGAGCGCGAGGTTGCTGGCTTCCGCGCCGTAATACGTCACGAACAAATCCAACGTCTGGACGCAAAGTTCGCATTTACCTTCGAGACCGACGCGGGTAATGACCGATGGCGCATCGCCATTTCGCAGATCTTCAGTCAACCACGCCGGTTCTTCACCGCGTCCGGTGTCACGCAGAAATTTGTATATGTTGAACGAACCCGGACCGGAAAGAACGCGCTCCCAACTCACGCGACCGAATTGAGCGCGCAAATGACGAAAGAGTTCCACGTCCAGATCGGTGCGCGGCGCGAAATCGCCATGGCCACCTTCGCAAGCGAGTGGAAAATGCCGGTGTCCGTCCCAGAAAAGTCCTGCCTCACCCAATCCAGTACCGGCTGAAATGATGGCCGCGTTGCCTTTCGCTTCCAGTTCCCCCTCGTTCAGAGTGACCAAATCCTGCGGCGACAGTCCGGCGATGCCGTAAGCGTTTGCTTCGAGGTCGTTGATCAACCAGGCGAACTTCAGTCCCAATTCGCGCGTCAGCGTGTGGGCATCGACCACCCACGGCAGGTTGGTCAATTGCGCCCGGCCATTTTTGACCGGGCCGGCGATCCCGAAACAGGCGTAATCGACCTTGAGATGATGAGTCGAAAGAAACTCATGAACGATTTCCTCCAAGCTGGCGTGCTGACGGCTGGGATAGGTACCCTCGACACGTTGCGTGAGCTGTTGCCCGGCGACTTCAAAAAACGCCAGGTTCACCTTCGTGCCGCCGATGTCGCCCGCGAGGATCATGTTGGATCGTGATGCAAAAACAATGTGAATATGCGGCCCATTACCCCGCCCCGCTCAACTGCGATTGGATATTTGTCATTTCTTCAGAAGGTGGCAAACCCAGGAGTGTTATGTCAATTTTGGTGTCGTCGATGATGATCCTTTCCTTGATGCGCTCGGCGATGTTTCGCCTGGCTTCAGTGTCAGGTTCGGGGCAACCGTCATGCAACATTTTGGCTTCGACCAACACTTCGTCGAAAGAAAAGTTGTTTGCTTTGAGAAAATCCAACATTCAGATCCTACCGGCGCGAGACAAACAAATTGCCTTTAATGTAAAATCGCAAGTAGCGCCTCGCCCAATGTCGGGCGTAATCCACGCCGACCCGCGGTGCCTTAATCATCACGAACGGTTCGGTTCTACGCGGCGTGGCAATATAGAAATCGTCGCTAAGCAGGTCCTTCGCGTTCAGGCGTTTGTCGATGCGCATCGCGCGGCAAAGCAGGCCCGGTCCTTGAGTACGTCCCGCAACATTTTTTATCGGCTCGATCGCCCGTAGCAAGACGGCGGAAGCATGGCCTTCGCGTTCCGTCACCACATTCATGCAGTGATACATCCCGTAGATGAGATAGACGTAAGCGTGGCCCGGCGGACCGAACATCACTTTTGTTCGCCCGGTCAGTCCCTTGGCCGAATGCGCGGCCAGATCGTGCGATCCGAGGTACGCCTCGACCTCTACAATCCTGCCAATGCGCTCGACGCCGCGCGACACGTGAACCAGATATTTCCCAAGCAATTCTCTGGCGACTACCATCGTCTCACGATCGTAGAATGAACGCAGCAGCTTTTGCATGGCGCAATTATAGCAAACGACAGGAAAAATGTTCAGTGAGCTTGCAAGATTCGGAGCAGTAATTTACGCGAAACCATGCTTCGATCACCCACTACCTGCGGTCATAACGTCAAGTGTTAAGTCGGGGTTGGCGCATTAAGACGTAAACTCAGTCTTGTGCCTTAAGGAACAGGCGAGGTATGTTCGGCGAGGTTCTCGAGTAAAGATCGAAACGGCAATCGGCGAATGAGCATGTCATATTCGAGCATTCAATTCAGGAAAATCAATCGGCTGGAGCAGCTTCGTCCATCCGCGATCATTTTGATGACCGCACTTGCGCTGGCGCACAAGGTTGACGCCGGACAACACTGGCCACAATGGCGCGGACCCAACGGCGACGGGACTACCGATTCCACCAATCTGCCGGTGACCTGGAGCACGAATAAGAACATTCTCTGGCAAGCCGAACTTCCGTCCTGGAGCGGCAGCACGCCGGTCATTTGGGGTGACCGTATTTTTGTTACATCACCCACCAAACCGGGCTCCGGAAGCGCCGACGCGGCGAAACCAGAGCGGCGGACCGGTGCGATAGACGGCGGAGGCGCTTATGGAGTCAGCGATCCGGGCGGTCCAGGCCTGCTGCTCATTTGTATTTCAAAAAAGGACGGCACCGTCCTCTGGTCGAAAAAGCTTGATGAAGGTAATCGGCTCTGGCGGAAACAAAACGCCTCGTCTCCCTCACCGGTCACCGATGGCCGGCATGTCTGGGTGGTCACCGGCACCGGCGCCGTCACGGCGTTTGACCTGGCGGGTAAGGAAATCTGGAAGCGCAATCTGCAAAGCGATTACGGCAAGTTCGGCTTGAACTGGGGTTACGCATCGTCGCCGCTGTTTTACGACGGCAGACTCATCATCGAGGTGCTGCACGGCGCTAAAACGGACGCTCCTTCCTACCTCGTGGCCTTCGACGGCATGACGGGCAAGGTGCTTTGGCGACAGGAGCGGCCGACCGATGCTCCGCAAGAATCCCCCGATGCTTACACCACCCCGGCCGTCCTCAGTTACAACGGAAAGACGCAAATCGTAGTCAGCGGTGGCGATTACGTCACCGGACACGATCCTGCCACCGGCGCGGAAATCTGGCGGGCCGCGGGACTCAATCCACACAAGTCTCCCAATTACCGCATCATCGCCTCGCCGGTCGTTAAAGATGGAATGATCTTCGCACCCACACGCCAACGGCCGCTGCTGGCCCTTCGCGCCGGCGGCACCGGCGATGTAACGACCAGCCATCTGGCTTGGAAGTGGGACGACAACGGTTCTCCGGACGTGCCCACGCCGGTCTCTGACGGCAAATATTTTTACATGGTGAGCGATAACGGAATGGTCACCTGCGTTGAGGCAAAGACTGGAAAGCTAATCTGGGGACCGGAGCGGACGGCTATCGGAACCGTCAGTGCATCACCGCTGCTGGCGGACGGCAAATTGTATGTCACCAATGAGCGGAACATCACCACTGTCCTTTCGGCGGGGCCGGAGTTCAAGGTGTTGGCGACGAACGAACTCGATGGCACCTATACTTTATCGTCCATCGCCGTGTCCGGCGAACAACTCTTTTTGCGCACCTCCACGCACCTTTATTGCATCGCGAAGCCCGCTTCAAAATGAGGCGGCGGGTGGGTCGAAGAAACGGCGTGTCATCTCAACAGGAAACAAAGAGAAGTCTCACGGGCGGATGGAAAAAGGAGTGGAAGATTTCGCGAACTGGAAACGAAATGGGCATCTGATATTCAACTGCGCGACGGATAAACCAGATATTTGCCGGGCAATTCACGGGCGATCCCGATCGGGTCCCGGTCGTAGAATGAGCGCCGCAGCTTTCGCCGGGCGGCACTATAAAAACATTGTCCCTCATCACCGATAGACTCATTTCCGACAAGGGAGTGAAGTATGAGTCATGCGAAAGCGTGACCCTGTTCTCCGCACCCTCTGCCACGGTCAGCCAGATCGGAAAAGCTTTTCGGATTCGGTGCGGGCGGCTAATCTCCAACCGTCATTTTCCTGATGCGAACGCTACATCTAAAAATTGCCGACCTGTTCAAGTTTGAAGGAACACCGCCTTCCGGCCTGCACCTGATGTGCCTCATGTATGCGGGCTTCAAGCGTGTCGCGCCCGAATACGAAGTGCAGATGGACTTGAACGACCCGTTCCTCACGGCGCTTCAAATGCACAAGAACGGAGAGGGCAAATAATGAGCGCCAAAAGAAATCGCTCTGATGCACAGTTGTCTTTGGGAATTAAAGACATTGAGTTGTCAGCGGCTTTTGTTTGCCGGGGAATTTTCTCGGCGAATTATCTGCACCAGCATTTCGGAAAGTCAGAGGGGTTTCCAAGCATCGAAGACGTGCAGCCAATCTACGAAAAATTAAAAGCGCGCTGGCAGGAAGATTACGCAGGATTGCGCGCACGAAAAGAAGCCTACACACGAACACAATTTCTTGATCCGCTTCTGAATCAAATCGGATGGGCTTTCATTCCAGAGCAAGACTTGCCGTCCAAAGGTGTCACGCGCAAACGCCCGGATTATTGCCTGTTTCTGAATGACGAAACGCGCCAGCTCGCGGCAAGGGAAACGCAAACCGCCGATGTGTTCCGTTATTCCGCTGCGGCGTTGGAGGCAAAAAAGGTTCAACATTCGCTCGATGAAATATCCAACAGTGAAACGCCCGGCTGGTTTCCAAGCCAGCAAGTCCAAGATTATCTCCGCAAAGCAAAGGACAAAACCGGCCAGCGTTATTTCAATTGGGCGATCCTAACCAACGGCAACGAATGGCGTCTGTATTGTGAGCAAGCTGCAAACGACGCCTATTTCGCATTTCATTTGGCGCATGAAGAAGAGTTTTGCTCGCTGGAAGATTTTTGTTTCTTCGTGGCG
>PLJQ01000294.1 GCA_003140275.1 Limisphaerales bacterium | reverse complement strand
GATGTATTTCACTCCCAATTCACGACCTACCACAAGAAAGGAATCGCTATGATCTATCTCTGCATAATTTTCATCCCACCCGTCTATTTCCTGGTTCGGAAGAAATGGGGCGGCTTCGTCTTAAACTCCATTCTTTACGGCATCGCCTGTCTCTGTGTGCTCTCTATCATGGGCATCGTAGCCGCGCCGATATTTTGGGCCTTGGCCGTCGGCCATGCGGGGTTCACCTATCGTAAGGAAATGATGGTGCAGCACGCCGACCTGATCGCAACGAAGATGGCCGAAAAGATGCGCCACAGTGATGCGTCCTTACCGCCGAGAACCACTACACCATGACAACGAAGCTCATTTGTTCCATCTCACTCGCACTCGTAACCATCCTTGCTGGTTGCGCCACCCAGGTTGGCAAAGTCTCTTTCCCCCAACCCTCAGCCAGCTTCACTCCCAAACAAACCTATACGATGCCTTATGACAAATTGTGGGATGCCACGATAAACACATTGGACAAAAACCGAATCTCGACGGTGAGCACGGATAAGGCGGGGGGAGCCATCCAAACGGATTATATCGAAGGGCAAAGTTCCTTGATCGGGCTTGGTGTGGTGGCGGCACAAAACACCCGCTATAAATACAATCTTGCCTTGAGGAAACAGGCCGACGACAGCGTCAAACTGAATATCCTCTGCAAAATCGATAGCACCATGACCGGGAGTGCAGGAAGCAGCCAATGGCACGACGTTACGGGACAAAACGCGGCGTTGGCCAAGAAATTGGAAACTTGGCTCTATGAGGAAATTGAAAAGGGTCTGTAAATAAGTTCCCATGCAGTTCTTACCCAATGTGGGTCGAGTGACAAACACTGCAACTCTTGCCGTCGGCAACATAAAAGAAGCAGATATGTGTTGACTAATTTTTACGTGCGCTCCGTAGTTCCGAGAACCTGATGATTTCTATCGCTACCCAGCGATGTTCCCGCTGGGCAGTCTGTACCGGTTTTGCCTTCATAACCGCGCACCAAACAATTCCCCATGATTGCTTTGATTTGGACAAACTCTTCTTTCGACTGAAATGAATCTATGAAGACTCTTACTTCGTTCAAACCGTGGATTATTTCTGCAACGCTGCTTTGCTCTTTGGCGGGCGAGGTTCAAGCGGACTGGCTCAATTCTTGGTGTTTCTATGATACCAACACTTGGTGCAGTGATCTCGGCCAGGCCGCGCTCTCCTGCACCAATCTCAATGTGTCGCTGCTTGGTGATGGCAGCGCTGTGGTTCTGGACAGCACGAATGCCGCTTGGCTCCAATACAACGTCATTGAAAACGACGGCACGACCAATCTGACCGTGGATCAGGGCAGTGTAATGTTCTGGTTCGCGTCCAGTTGGTCGAGCACCAATCAGGGCGGGACAGGACCCGGCCAGTGGGGACGCTTGATTGAAGTCGGTTCCTACACGACCAACGCCAGTTACGGATGGTGGAGTCTTTACGTTGATCCAGAGGGTGCGAACATTTATTTCTCTGGACAAACCAACGATGGCTCCCAAGCGATTTATCTTTCCGCGCCCATCGTGTTCACGACCAATCGCTGGCACATGATTGCGCTCACGTATGGCGCCACCAATTCGGCCCTTTATCTGGATGGCGCGCTCGTAACGAATGGAGCGGCCCTCACCTATTGGCCCGGCCCGGCCGTGCTGACCAACGGATTTTACATTGGCAGCGACAGCAATGGAATCGCGCAAGCGCATGGCATGTTCGATGATCTGTCCACCTACAATTACCCGCTGGATGCTGGAACGATCAGTGCCACCTTTAGCGCATCTGAAGGCAATTACTACCTCAACCCGGAGAACATTGGGAATGATTCTTCCATTTCTTCCATTTCTTCCGCTCCGTCCACGCCGATCATCACGCCCACGTTCAATGCGGTCACCGGGTCAGGCTATCTGTCACCCATCAGCACCAACTCAGTCAACTGCGTGACGAGCACCAATATTTGGTTTACCAACGTCTTCGCTACGAAGGCAACCAACGGGACGATGAACCTGACATTCACTGTCGCGGGCGGGTCGAGTGCGGTCGTTTATGATGTGTTCGCCAGTTCGATCCTGGCGCCTGCGGCGAGCACCACCAAGTGGGCTTGGATGGGACAAGCTTATCACTGCACTACCTACCTTCTGACTAATCTTCCAAATACCCAAGCGTTCCTGATTTTGGGCACGCCACTGGACAGTGATTTTGACGGACTCACCGACGCTTACGAACTGCTTGTGTCCAAAACCGACCCGTTCAATCCCGATACGGACGGAGATGGCATTGGGGATGGTTGGGAAGTGGTCTGGGGCTTAAACCCAAATAATCCTGACACGGGCAACACCGGCGTGAGCGACGGTTACAAGGATGCTGATAACGATGGCTGGACGACCTTGCAAGAGATTCAAAACGGAACGAATCCAAACGTGTTCAACACACCGCCACCGCCAAGAGCCGTGAGCGCGCGTTTGGATGGGACTGGCACAAACGTGATTCTGAGTTGGGCTTCAGGCGGCGGGCCTGTGCTCCAATACGCTATTGAACGAAGCAATGCCACGGGGCAAGTCGCACAGGTGAGCTACACTGTGCGCACCTTCACGGACAGTCCGGACTTTGATTTCTTTGGAACGGATGACGCTGAACCGGAATATCAAATTCGCGCGCTGTTTACCAACGGCGTTTCTTCGGTCAGCGAACTCTTCGGGGTGCAACGGCCAAGTTTGACCTTCGATGCAAAAGTTGTGCGCGGTTACGGAGGGCTCCTGTATCTCGCGGTCGCCGCGCTGCCTCAAAACATCGCACGCATCCGGCTTTTCTGGCATCCATCATCCCCCAATCCAGGTGATCCCGCTTTCCCTTGGTTTGAAATTGCTGCGACCAACCTCGTGAACGGAGTTGTCCAACTTTCGCCGCAACAAACCGAGCGCTATCCGGACGCGGATCTGTGGGTGCAAGCGATTAGCACAGCCGGTGAATTTGGCAGTCAGGTACCTGTCGGGCCGTTTTTAGATGAAACAGCGAGTTTGCCTACGCAGCATACTTTTGTGGACGCGACGGCGCACATAAAACAAAACCTGAACTTTCTGTTGCGCTCGGCCACGGTCAGTCGGGCTTTTAGTTACGATGCCTCCCCGTATCAGAATGGACAAGGGACTTCTGATCCTTATAACTATTTTGCGCGTTCGGCTAGTCCTTCGACGTACGAATACTCCGGCTATCGTGTTTTCAGCCCCAGCTCAGATTATTCCGACATGCTGGAATTGCGACCGATTCAGGAGAATTACCTGTGGCTCAATTATGTGTTCAACTCCACAAACCTTGTCACGGGCGCCAATTACGACGCCACAGATGTTATACGAACTCTTTCCAATCCCCAATATCAGTTTACCGGAACCGCGAGCAATTCGCCGTCAGCGCCGTTGGCGTTCTCAACCACCAATTCGACTTGGTTGTATTATCGCTGGATAAACAACTCCTCGTTCGATGCCGCCGCCAATGCTGACGTAGGTATCGGAGTAGACGCCAATAACAAGCTCTACCTTGCCAGCAGTGTTCATAACCTCTATGGCCTGTCGATTAATTCAGTGGAAGTCGCATTGCAGGACAACGACAATCAATTTTCTAATTTAGTCGCCGGCGCTGCTGCAAGTTTTTACGCTCCGGAGGCGATCACATATTATCCCGAAGTTGCGGTGCCCAACCTGCAAACTGTGGGTTACTACTTTGCGAGCCAAACGCCGTTTTTTCAATTTGGCTCGGTGCGTC
>PLJQ01000014.1:5662-5871 GCA_003140275.1 Limisphaerales bacterium | reverse complement strand
CCAAAAGCCGCGGTCGTCGCAAACGTCCCCCCGACGGCCGGCAGGCTTCCATTCTGCGATGATCCCATCAGGTAATATATGTCATTCGTCTCCTTGTAGATGACATCCTGCCACCCACTCACAGCCGTCGGATAGACCCACGCCTCCAGTGTCATCGCGTTCGTCAAATCCAACGTGGCCGCATCGTTCACCGTCACCCGCGCCCCGCT
>PLJQ01000014.1:0-5647 GCA_003140275.1 Limisphaerales bacterium | reverse complement strand
ACCAAGCCGGCTGACGCCGGCAGTGTCGTCGCGCTGCCCACGCCGGAATACCCGCTCAGATTGGTCGCCGCATCCGTCGCGCGCATCCGGTAATTGTAAACCGTCCCGGCCGACAACCCAGTGTCACCATAATTGGTTCCCGATACCGTGCCCACCTGCGCGAACGCCATCGATCCCGTGCCCTGGCTGCGCTCCACCAGATACCCCGTCACTCCCACATCGTCCGTTGAGGCATTCCAACTCACACTGATCTGGCTGCTGCTGATCGCAGCCGCACTGACTCCGGTTGGTATCGTGGGCGGCGTCGTGTCCGGCGCAAACGTCGTATCGCTGTCGAAGCCGGAATAATCGCTCAGATTGCCCGCCGCATCCGTCGCGCGCACCCGGTAAGTGTAAGGCGTCCCGGCCAACAACCCGGTGTCATAATAATTGGTTCCCGATACCGTGCCCACATATACAAACGCCGTCGAACCCGCGCCTTGGCTGCGCTCCACCAGATACCCCGTCACTCCCACATTGTCCGTCGAGGCGATCCAATTCACAATGATCTCGCTGCTGCTGACCGCAGACGCAGTGACTGCTTCTGGTACCGTGGGCGGCGTCGTGTCTGATGCACCTCCAACCGGCGTAGTCATGTCGCTCTGGATTTGCGCCTGACTCAGAGCAAGGTTGTATATCCGCACCTCATCAATCAGCCCGGCCCAATACTGCCCGTAAAGGCCGTCCCCGCCGATCGACAGCACTCCCGTCGAGGTGTGGATCGCTCCCGTCTGCGCCTGACTGCCCACCGGCACCCCGTTCACGTATAATCGCAGCATTGCCCCATCGTAGGTGCCCGCCAGATGCGACCACGTGTTCAGCGGCAAACTCGTGGTCCCAAAAGCCGCGGTCGTCGCAAACGTCCCCCCGACGGCCGGCAGGCTTCCATTCTGCGACGATCCCATCAGGTAATATATGTCATTCGTCTCCTTGTAGATGACATCCCGCCACCCACCCACCGCCGTCGGATACACCCACGCCTCCAGCGTCATCGCGTTCGTCAAATCCAACGAGGCCGCATCCTTCACCGTCACCCGCGCCCCGCTCCCGTTGAACGACAACGCCTGACCGAATTTCCCCGTCGTCCAGGTCGCCCCGTTGATCGTTCCATTGTTGCCATTGCCGGAGGCATCCGCCACCGTCGTCCCGGACCCCTCGTTGAAAGCATAAGCGGCCACCAAGCCGGCTGCCGGCGGTGGGCCGTTCGCAATCACACTCAAACTCGCTTGCGCGGACAATCCGGCGCTATTCGTCACCGTCAAAGTAACGACAAACTCCGTCGGCACTCCGTTCGTTGCCGAGAACGTGTGCGACGGGTTCGCTTGCGTGCTCAGCGCGGAGCCGTCCCCAAAATTCCACGAATACGTAAGGGATAGGCCGTTCGGATCGCTCGAACCGCTGCTGCTGAGCTGCACCGTCAACGGAGCCGGGCCATAATACTTGTCGGCCGAGGCCGCCGCTGTCGGCTTTCCGTTGCCGGTGTAAGCGATCTGCTGGACTGAGCCGGCGCTTCCGTAGGTGTAAGTTACGTAATAAAGGCTGCCGTCCAACGGATGTTGAACCACACAAACCACGGTGCCGGCACTGCTCGCAAAGTTGGCGAGATTGAGCGGCTTGTCATTCTGGTCGCAGGTGAGATTCTCAATCAACCCCTGGCCCCAATCAGCAAAAAAATACGTGTTCCGATACTGCGTTGGAAACGCTGTTCCCGTGTACCAGGTGCCGCCAACGGCGCAAACTCCCGGGAACTGCGCTCCGGAAACCGGTGAGCCGGGAGCGCCCACGTCAACCTTCTGCGCCTGCCCCGACGAGCCATAAATCGGTGTTTCCGTTGTGGTGCTGCCATGAATCCAATCCAACACCGGCCGGTGGTGGAGAAATTGCTGAATCGAACTGGGAATATTCGTCGCCGCGTTGCACGGGTTGGCGAACGGCGGCTGCCCGGCCGCCGCCAGTGTGTCCTCGTGCAGCAACTGCCTGAAAGAGAAATACCGGCTGCACCCGCTTGCGGGAT
The DNA here is from genome assembly GCA_003140275.1 of Limisphaerales bacterium. GTDB lineage: Bacteria > Verrucomicrobiota > Verrucomicrobiia > Limisphaerales > PALSA-1396 > PALSA-1396. Next base: position 3,594 of record PLJQ01000014.1, on the reverse strand, counting down.
ACAGCGGATTGGGGGCATCCTGATTGGCGATATCGACATCAAAGCTGGCCCCATTGTAAGCTGGAGTGATATAGAATCCCTCATACGTCGGCCAGCCACTATTCTGTTTCGGCCCCGACACCACCCTTAGTGATTCATATGTGTTCCAGCCCACGTCTCCAATGTAAAGAACCCCCGGTTTGCCGTCGGCTGCGTTTTGGCTGCCAGAATTCGGTCTCAGCGCCATACGAAAGGGTTGACGCAAACCCAGGGCCCAAACCCGTGAATGGGGCGATCTCGGATTGGCGGCGTCATAGTAGGGATTGCTCGGAATGCCGTTGCCCGTGGCCGGATCAATCCGAACCACCTTTCCGTTGAGACAATCAACCAATTGCGAGCGAAAATCCCCAACGTCTTCCTTCGGCCGGATGATACCATCTGCCAAACCCTGGGGGGCGAAACTGAGCGTTTGCGCGCCCCCGGTATCGGCTGCCCAGGCAGTGCCCCCGCTTCCGCACGACACCAGCAACGTCCCATCCTCACCGAACACCACGCTCCCAACTCCATGACTGTGGGAGACCGACGGGAACCCCGTCTCCTTCGTTTCCCCAATCAAGATCAACCGGCTGGCCGGATCCACTGTTCTGAACACGTTCGACGCCTGGCACGTGTACCGCGTCAGTCGCCCGATGGTAGCCTGTTCGTCCAGTTTGGTTGCCGAATTGTAGTTCGTCGTCCCATAATACAGCAGATATTCTCGTTCGACATTGTACAATATGTACATGTATCCGTTCGTCCGGAACGCGGGGTCCAGCGCAAATCCAAGACACCCATGGTCACCATATTCGCCGACCTCCGCGCTGATGTCCAGCAACTTGGTAAAAGAAGCATCGCCCGGATCCTTGAACCACACGCGTCCTCCACGCTCCCACACGAACATGCGTCCCGTTATGTCAAACGTTATCCCCACGGCTTCGTTCCAACTGCCACCTGACGGTCCGGGAATGACCGTGTCGGTAAATCCGGCAGGCACGGTTGCAGCCGACAACCCACCCAAGCCCTCCAGCACAAGGCAGATCACGAGCACAAACGCGGCGTTCAGTCTTCGCCACGGAGCATAGCCATCGCCCGATGACTCATGGCGGCGAACCCGCAACGCAGAAAGTCCAGTCATAAGTTTTCCAGTCATAAAGTTAATTGGGAATTGAGTTTTACGAAAATTCTGAGGTTGAAAATTTACGAACTACTACTTGACGTCACTGGCACGGCGAACTGCTCCTGGCGCACATCCATCTTCAAGTTCTGAACGAATTCATTCATTTCTTTTACCAGTTTGATTGCCAAAAATCAAGACATTTTGTAGTTAGACCTTGTTCCAATACGGATTCATGGTGACTTAACCCGGTAGAAACGTTGGGGTTGACTCAGGGTAAAATCCGACACCATCAGATTTGTGGTAACTGGCGGCGCATTGATACTGCTCAACGACTGCCACGATCCCGATGACAGTGCGTCCCGGTATTCAACGGTGTAGGCACGATTGGCGGCGGCGTTAAAATACAAATCAAAACTCGCAGGCAAGAGCTCGGCCTGGTCAAAAGTCGCAGGTTGACCGGTTGGCGACAGGTTTTTAAGTTGATAGAACCGTTGCGATTGACTGGTGTTAAAATCCGTCGCGGTCAGGTTGGTCAAAACGGGTGGCATGCTGAGATTGGTCAACGTCAGCCACGAGCCTGAATTTAGAAAATCGCGATATTCCACCGCGTAGGATTGACCGGCACTGGCGGTAACATTGAGGTTTAATATTCCCGGCGCAAGCATGACAAGATGGAAATCCACAGGTTGATCGGGCTGCGACACATTTTTAACGTGATAGAATCGTTGGGGTTGACTGATATCCAAACTTGCCACGACCCTATTTGTCAAAACGGGAGGCACGTTAATATTGGTCAACGTCAGCCACGATCCGGATGTCAAAGAATCCCGATATTCCACGGCGTAGGACTGGCCGGCCGCAGCGGTAAAATAGAGGTTCACTCTGCTCGGCACGAGTTCAGCCCGGTTAATAACAAATAAAGGCGGCACGCTGTTCATGTCGGATTGAATTTCGATTTGGTTCAGAGCCCGATTGTAAATACGCACGTCATCGATCGTTCCCAGGAAAAACTCGCCAAAGACCGGGTTACCGCCGACGTAAAGGGCATTTGTGGAAGTGCTGATGCTGCCGGAGGCCGGGGCGCTGGCCGCTTGGATCCCGTTGACGTACAGCTGGAGGTTAACGCCGTCGTAGGTTCCAGCCAGGTGGCTCCAAGTGTTAAGCGGGAGCGCGGACGTCCCATCAATTCCCTGCAACCCACTGGATGTGATCATGGAGATATTGGGCAGACCCGCTCCAGAACTGGGAAAAAGCCCATAGGCCAGGTCATGGAATTCTTCCTTAAAAATGGCCGTGCTCCAACCGCTTGAGGCGGTGGGATAAACCCAGGCTTCCAACGTCACGCCGTTGACGAGGTTCAGTGATTCGGAATCGTTCATTATTATCCAGCTCGAACCGCTGAAAGACAGGGCGCTGCCAGATTTTCCCTGAGGGGTCCACGTGGCCCCGTTAATTGATCCCGTGTTGCCATTGCCCGACCAATCCGCCACCGTCGTCCCCGTGCCTTCCTCAAAGTCATAAGCAGCCACCGGGCCTGTCGAAGGCGGTGATGCGCTCAAGGTTGTGGCGCTGGCCACAGCAGAATAGCCGCTCAAATTGCCGGCGGCATCCCGCGCCAGTACCTGATAAGAGTAGCTCGTCCCCGCCGGCAGTCTCATGTTGCTGTAGTTGGTGCCGGGGAGCGTTGCCACCTGTGTAAAATTGGTACAACCCGCGCCTTGGCAACGCTCCACCCAATACCCCGTCACGGCAACATTGTCGGTCGATGTCCCCCAACTCAAATTGATCTGGCTGCTGCTGACTGCCATCACCGTCAATCCCGCAGGCGCCGTTGGCGGCGTCGTGTCATGGGTCTCAATCGTCAGCCTTAAGTTTTGTGTCACCGTTGCCGTCGTCGAGTCAGCAACCATTACAATGAGATTGAACGTGCCGTTGGTAGCCGGTGTCCCCGACAGTACGCCGTTCGTGGAGCAGGACAATCCCGTGGGAATCGGCGCAGAATTCGAGACCTGTGACCATGAATAAGGTTGAATACCGCCGTTAGCCTGGAATTGGATGGAGTAAGGAAAACCCACTGCGCCATTGGTCAACGAACTCGTGATAACTTCCAACGGCCCGGTCGCCGAGCCTGGTGGCGCGAACAGTGCCGCAGCGTCATCCAATACCAGCAGCCAGTCATTGGTATCGGGCGGCGTGAAGCTTTGGACGCCGATGTTTGGGTAGGTGGCAAAGTTGGTCGTACTGCCAGCTTGTGGATTGAACCACCACGCCTTGGATTGCGATCCGGAAATCCTGCTCATGTTCACGCTGAATGTTCGGCGCGTTGGCAAGTAAGCAATGACCGTATTGCCATCAGCCGTCCGAGCCGCAGTCGCATAGTCGCTGGTAATGACGCTGCCGTTCGTCGTGAATGTGCCGTAGCCGTTGATCACAACCGAGTGGTCTTGATCGGGGATCAA
>PLJQ01000196.1 GCA_003140275.1 Limisphaerales bacterium | reverse complement strand
CCAACTACTCATGTCATCTACCACCACTCCAGCTACAGAAGCACCCCCCGCTGTGGAAAAAACCTACTCCGACGCGGAGATTCTGGCTTCAGTGCCGTCTGAACCCCGCAAGCCGGCGGCATCGAGATCTGTGGGACAATCAAACCGGCCATGGGAACGCCATGAGCGTGTGGAAGAAAAGTCCGCTTACATTCGCCCCCCGAAGAAGAGCCGCGCGCCCGGAGTCGAATTCACCCGGCTGCACATAAACCTTGGCGAAGAAATGGGCGTCGCCCCGATTGACATTGTGAACTCCATCTCGGGAGAGACCGGTCTGCCCGGAAAAGTCGTGGGCAAAGTGGACATCCGCGAGCGACATTTGTTCGTGGATGTCGCCACCGACCATGCCAACGCAATTCTCGCCAAGCTCAACCGCACCCGCATCAAAGGCAACAAGGTGAAGGTCAAAGCTGCGTGAGCAGAACGCTTGGGAGCGTCGGCGTCCCGCCGGCAAATTGGCGCCAACCTGAGCGCGGCAGCCAAAGGCGTTTGAAGCATTCACTGAGGAGTTCTTCATCGCGTCACTGACGAATTTGCTACCGATGGCCATTTCGCTGGCGTTGTGAACGTCCAGCGTCATCGCTCACCACAACTATAATGGATATTGTGTCCCCTGCGATTCCACGCCGAAAGGTGTCCACGATCTCCTGAGTTCAAAGTGTCGGCGATGTGTTGGGTTAGTACCGGACGGAATCCCCTTGAGTTTCCCGGACGACGCGAAAACGGGGCGGCGGCGGATTGAGGTGCTTCGTGAACCCGGTGGGCACGTTCAGTTCTCGCCGCGCTTCACTCGTCATCAGCCCGCAACACTTTGGGCAGAACAAAGCACGACCAGACCAGGACGCCAGCAATCCAGATGACTGCGCCCCAGCTGTAGTGAGAAACCATGATCTTCGGCCAGAAATCTCCGCTGATGCGCGTCGCCATCCCCAGAAGCATCAAGCCCACTGCGATCAGCATCCACCCGTTTCGTCCACGCAACTTTTCCAGATTGCCGCTGTGTCCGAACACCACTCGCGTGGCCACAGTGAACGTGATCACCGCAAAACCGCCAATCAGAGTCAGGTGCAACAAGCTGACCCGAAATGCCGGCCACAGGGCGATCACAATAAATCCGCTGACCAAAGCGGCGAATGCGATGTGCAAAGCAGCGCCAAACGCATTGCGGAATTTTGGCGCGAGGGAAAAAGGAAATTCAAGAGCCAAATACAACACAATCGTTCCAAAACGAACCCCGTGCGCTGCGCGAAACCATCCTTCCACTTCCATGAAAAATGAAGCCAAGATCAAACCTCCTGCTCCCAGCGCCAACGCCGCTTTTTTCTTCCACGCCACTCGAGGCGACAGACTTTCAGGAAAATCATGCGAGCTGGGCAGTCCAAAAAATCGCGGCAGAATAAACGGGCCGATGCCCAGAATCGGCAGCAGCACGAATCCTTGATAGGACAACAGTCTTTGGAGACTTACCCAGTAGGCGCTACCCTCGTCGCTGCCCGGCTGGATCACCGCGAGCGCCGTTCCAGCGGATACGCACAAGAACGCGAGGCCAACCAGCGCAAATCCCGGCGGCGGCGTGTCCCGGCGATGCCTCGCCCGCCTGAACATCAGCACGGCGAAAAAACAAAGCAGCGCGAGAAATAAACTGTCGCCCCAAATAAGCTTTTGCATTGCGAAGGCGGCAACCATGGACAGGTGCAAACCGAAAAGCGCGAGAACATTCCCAACGCCAAGAGGCGGGGCTGACAACATGCGCGGCATGGCCGTTCCCAGAAATCCAAAAATAAAGCCACCGAAAAGCCCGTAGGCCATGATGCGCGCGTGAGCCTGGCCGGGGTAGAGGCTGGTTAGTCCGGAAAAATGTAATGGCCACAAACTCACACCCAGGATTCCCGCCAGCACGCCTCCCGGAAAGAAGAGGCGAAACGGTTCCTTGCCGATGTCACTCAATGTGATTCGCTTCGCTTGATCCACAGCCATGATTTTGCGGTTTGCTTCCACAGTCTTGATGAGGTTGCTGAATTTCCCAAGCTGAAACCGCGCTCTTTCAACCTTGATCCGGCAGGACGAAACTTTGCCGCAGAGGCAACAAGAGTTCGGAAGCGGGGCACGCGTAAGATGGCAATGCCTCCGGATGCTCAACTTCGGTTCAGGCGGGGATTTGATTTTCGCAGGCCTGGAGTCGTTTCGACAGGAACACATGCTCCGATTTTATTTCCGCCAGTTGCAGGGATTCTCGGAACTGAGCAGCCCCAGCGTGGGGCGGATTCAAGCCCGACTCGAATTCGCAGAGCACGGTATCGAGCAGATAATAGGACTCAATTGATTGCAGTTTTTGGATCGCACTATCCCTTGCCGAATCTTTTCGTCTCCGTGATGCAGGCGAATGGGGGTCGAAGAAGACAAATTCGCTTCCTCCACTCGCACTATGCGCGGCGTGAAAATGGTGTGCGGCTAGCCGAGCGCGTGACGCTGAAGTATGCGGGCCGCGTGGCGACGACGATGACAAACACGACAATGATCAAGGCAAGAATGATCAGGATTTTTTTTATCATAATGCGATGGCGTATTGATTTGCGCGATAGTTTGCAGTCCGGTGAAACACGCTCTCGAACCAAGACTCAAACCGCCACGATGACCATCCATGACACGCCGAATCGGTCGGTGGCCATGCCGAAACGCGGCGAAAAGAAGGTTTTGGTCAACGGCATCTGCACCTGTCCACCGTTGGCCAATGCGGCGAATACACGATCCGCCTCGGCCTCGTTGGGCATGGTAATCGAGAGCGAAAACCCCTGAAAGCTGGGCTTTGCAGTGCAGCGTCCGTCGGACGCCATCACCGTGGTTTCGCTGATACGGAAGCTTGCGTGCATGATCTTGTTGTCAGAACCAGGCGGACACATGCCGGGTTGAGGCGGCTCCGGGCTGTCCTTGAAGCGCATCATCATTATGACCTCCGCACCGAGTGTGCGTTGGTAGAACTCGATTGCCTCTTCGCAGCGTCCGTCGAAGAAAAGATAAGTTTCAACTTTTGCAGGATGGATATTTTTTACGGCGCTCATAATTTTATTCGTTTGCCATTGTTGTGGTCAGTAATTTCAACCAGAATTATTTTAGGGTGGTTTTGCTCATGATAAATCTCAGCCACCCGCCATCGCGCCAACGATCAGGAACGGTTCAGTGCCGCTGACGACCTCGGCGGGCAATTTGGTTTCGGGCGGTTCGAGGGACAAATCTTCTTTGCAGGCGAAGAATCTGACAAAGGGCCGTCGCTTCAACGTGCCGTGGTCGCGAATCGTCCCGCGCAGCGCCGGATAGCGCGCTTCGAGGGCGTCGAGAACCGAGCGCACTGTGACTGGTCCTTCGACCTCAAGCTGCACTTCGGCTTCGACACGCGCGAGCGTGCGCAGATGATATGGAAGCACGACGCGGATCATGGCAGCGTTTTGGACTGCGGCGGGAAGCGAAGCGCCACGCCGCTTTCGGAAGCCAACGACCGCACGAAAAGCGATGTCATTGCTGCGCTGTGCCACAGCACTCCAAAACTTTTCCGGTTTCGCGGCTTGTTCATTTGTGTTAATTCGCGTTCATTCGTGATTGTCTTTCTTTTCTCCGACTCACGGCAACGTTTGCACTTCCACCGAATAAACTGCCGGGAGGTCCCGGACGATGGGATTCCACGTGTCGCCGCTGTTGGCCGAGCCATAAACCTGTCCGCCCGTCGTACCGAAATAAATGCCGCACGGTTC
>PLJQ01000329.1 GCA_003140275.1 Limisphaerales bacterium | reverse complement strand
AAAACTAGTGCTTACTTGCATAAGTTAATGATAGTATTACGCAACTGGGAACCTTTGACTTCACGCTTTCGCCACTTGAAGGGTTTGGCCTTGGGGTTGTACGCGGCGATGAAGGCCTCGATCGCTTGGCGCAGTTCGGTGACATTCTTGAAACTGGCCCCACGCAAGGCTTTTCGGGACATGATGCCGAACCCAATTTCGATCTGGTTCAACCAGCTCGCCGAGGTCGGCGTGAAGTGAAAATGCACGCTGGGGTGATCCGCCAGCCAGGCGTCGCATTTTTTGTGGGTGCAGTAATTGTCCAACACCACGTGCAACTGCCGGCTGGCCGGAGTTTCGGCCACGACCTGATCCATGAACTGTAAAAATTCTTCCCGCCGTTTGAGCGTGGTGGTGCTGGCCTGGATCTCTCCGGTGGCCACCTGCAACGCGGCAAATAAATTGAGGGTGCCCTGCCGCTTATAAGTGCTCTTGCACCCTCGCACAATCTTGCTGTTGTCGGTCTCCACGTAACCGGTGGCGCGCTCCAAAGCTTGAATGCTTGGCTTTTCATCCACGCTGATGACCAGCGCATTTTCCGGTGGATTGAGATACAAACCCACAATGTCGGCGGCTTTGGCCGCAAACTCCTTGTCCGTGCTGACGCACCACGAGCGTTGCCGCTGCAAGCAAATCCCCTCCTTGCGCAGCACCCGCCACACTGCATGCACCGATCCGTTGAGCTTCGCGGCGACCGCCGGCCCGTCCCAACAGGCTTGGCCTGACGGTGGCGGCTGTTCCAAGACCGCCAGCACCCGGTAGCGGAAGTCCGCGCCATAAACCCGCTTGGCTCCGGGCCGCCGCGCATCGTTCAGCCCGGCCAATCCGCCCTGGACAAAGCGCTGCCGCCACTTGATCACGGTGTTGGGACGCGTGTGACACTGATGGGCGATGTCTTGGACACGCTTCCCCTCAAGGCAGCCTAAAATAATGCGCGCTCGTTCCACGGTTTGTTTGGGTTCCGTCCGGCTGGCGGCCAGTCGTTTCAAGCTTTGCCGATCCTCCGGACTACAGATGATTTGCGGTGCGGTTCGAGACATCCGCCGCAAGATACATACTATCTTTAATCAACGCAAGTAAGCACTAGCATCAATTCCAACGGAGTTCTGTCCTCTGTGCTTCGGTCTGCGGTCGGTGAGCGGGGACGTGCAGCGGAGGGCGGAGAGGAGTGCCTAGCGGAACGAAGCCGGAGCGCAACGCCCGCTGCCGAGCCGCAGGCGGAAGCCAGCCGCTCCTGCGGCCCTGCACCATGCAAGCTCGTGACGAGCGCGCGGTTTGAGAAGCGGAGCGGGCGTCGTCGAGATGGGGGACAGGGCGACGGGCAGCCCGTGCAGCGAAGCAAACCGCGCGTTGGTCACGGCGGCGGCGGTAGTTTGCGCGGTGCTCCGGCTCGCAATACACGCAATGAAAACCCTCGCCCGTTCTCAAACGGTTCAACCCGCGCCTCAATCTCCAAGACCGGATAGCGGATGGTTGCGAGACCATAGTTCTTGTAGGTATCTGCAAAGAGTTCCGTTTCCACGATGCCCGTCCTGTCGGCAAGCGAGAGAAATTTCATGGCTTCACCAGTGATTTGATGGTGCGTGCGCTGCTCCACGACGAGGCCGCACGTCGTGATGGTTTCGCCGACGAATTCACCGAGACGATTCACCGGGCAATAAGTGTCCCACGCCACGTCATCAAACAATTCAAGCGGGTGGCCGCTGACGGCGAAGCCAAACAGGTCAGTTTTGAGCATCCGCACTTGCGCGATGCGCGGGCCACGGCTGCGAGTTTGCGACGTTTCGCCGCCTTTGGAGTCCGCCTGTGATTCTTGCGACGGGCGGTCAGCCGCTGGGTCTGATTGATCCGGTAACGCGATTCGGCTACCGCCGGTTAATTCACGCGAATCCGCCCCGGACTCCGGTGATGACGAATCGTTTGCCGCCTGAACTTGTATTTTTTATGCAACGATTGCCTTTGAAGCCAAGACATGCAAGAAATTCGACCTTGCATGTTTCCTCAAATAAGTTGAGGATGTGTGTCATGCCAAAGCGACGACAACTTGACCCGTTCAGCGCACTGATGCAAATCGCGCAAGAACAACAAGGCTACTTCACCACGAAGCAAGCCATTGAAGCCGGCTACGCCGACAATACGCATCCCTACCATGTCCGCACGGGAAATTGGGAGCGGGTTCAACGCGGCATCTATCGGCTGGCTCATCTGTCACCGCCGGAAGACGGGTTCACGCCTGCATATCTTCTATGGACACGCGGACGCGATGGTAAGCCGGTGGGCGTTCTTTCGCATGAGACGGCGTTGAGCTATCTGGAACTCGGCGATTTCAATCCACCGAAAATTCACATTACCGTGCCGGTCGGATTTCGACGGAACAGCCTGCTGCCAAAGGTCGTTATTCTTCATCGTGACACTCTTGCGCCTTCGGAAATCACCCTCCTGCGCGGGATGCGGATTTGCCGTGTGGTGCGCGCACTTTGTGATCTGGTGTGGAAAACGCCCATCGTCCTGGAAGACTGTCGGTCAGTAGCCAAAGAAGCTCGCCGACGTGGACTGATACTTGAAAGTGAAATCAAGGTGGCGATGGCAAACCCTAAATTCACGACCGTTGCCAAGGATCTATTTCAATGAATCGTTACCAAACTCCAGCGGCACTTCGGCGCGCCCTTGAAGATCGGCTGATGATTTTGGTCGGCAAGGAACGTGGCGAAATCCAACGATTCCGTCGGCAAGCTGCCTTCGACCGGCTGTTGTGCCGGCTTTTCCAAGATGAAACATCTCCCTGGCTGCTGAAGGGTGGTTACGCGATGGAACTTCGCATCCGCACCGCGCGCACGACGCGGGATATTGACCTTGCGCTCCGGCAGTCCTCGACAATGTCAAAGGGGTGGAATGTCGAAGCCGTGACTGCGATGCTCCGTCACGCTTCCGAAATCAACCTCGCAGATGGTTTCGAGTTCACAATTGGCGACCCAACACTTGATCTTGATGCCGCACCTTACGGCGGCGCGCGTTTTCCGGTAGAAGCACAAATGGCAGGACGCATCTTCGCGCAATTCCATTTGGATGTTAGCTCCGGCGATGTTCTCCGAGAACCCTACGAAGTTTTGGAAGGTCGTGATTGGTTCGGTTTTGCCGGTTTGCCCCGTGCCCGTGTGCCTGCTGTCTCGCCAGAGGAGCAGTTCGCTGAAAAACTCCATGCCTACACGCTGCCAAGAGTGGGCCGGGAAAACACTCGCGTTAAAGATTTGGTGGACTTGGTTCTTTTGATTGAACGAACCAAACTGGATGCCGCCCGTCTGCCAATGGCAATTCACGAAACCTTCCAACGTCGAAAGACGCACGGCATTCCGCCTACACTCATCTCGCCACCGGCCTCCTGGTCCAAACCATTCAGGGACCCCTCAACCTTTCTTCAGGATGGTCGAAGGCATGTGGTCTATGCTCGCAGATGCGTCGGAGGACCCAAACAAACATTGGCGCGGCTACACAATGGCTCAACTGAGAATGATGCACGCGCTCGACAAGGATCCATCTTGGGAAGCACAAGAGAAGAATGACGAGATTCTCGAAACGCCCGTCGTTGTATACCCCTCGGCAAATGAGATTAACATCGTCAGATCGACGACCCACGAAGCCATATCAATGCTCGCTACCTTCAACAAGAGCTGTGCTGCAACAAGTGGAACACCATCAAACTCAACGGCACCCAATGCAAAGTGAAGACCATCCAAGAAATGGCCCAGGAACTCGCCGGTACCCTTCCGAGTTCCAGAAAACTGACCGAGGACGAACCGAGTTCGTAGCCTGAACATGGCTGCGAACTGTCCCGCGACGGGGGTTGTTCGTGGACATTTCATGTATCTGCGACTGGAACCGATGGGCAGGTTTCGTACTCGTAATCGAACCGGGGCTGAATTTACGACCATCCGGGATGGGGTACATTCCTCATAGGGAAAGACCCCATATACAAACTGAAGCAGTCGTCTGACATTACCGTTACATGGGTCGCTCGCCGTCGGGGATCAAGCAGTCCGGAGAATCGCACCTGAGTTTAACGAACAAGATGAAACAGAAATTGATCGCGTTGTCGCGGCGATATGTGACGGCCTTGCGCAAGCACTTGCAGCAAGGCCGGCAGGCGAGTTTGCAGCCGGCGCATGATTTGGGATGCCAGGCAGCGGCCCTCAATCTGGAAACGTTGGACATGGCCAGGATTCACGAGCGCGCACTCGCGACACTGGAAGCAACCAGCAGCAGAGATGGGCTCATCAAGCGGGCGGACATCTTCTTTGCGGAGACCATCGCGCCGATCGTGGAGACGCATCGCGCCGCGTTCAAGGCCGGCGCCCGCTTGAGTCAACTGAACAAGGCGCTCGGCAAGCGCACGGTGGATCTGGCTGCTTCCAACCAGTCCTTGAAACAGGGAATCGCCCGCCGCAAGACCGTGGAGGAAGCGCTCAAGAAAAGCGGGGGAAACTTCAAAACACTCTTGAAGGAATCACGTTGCCTGCAGGAACATTTGCGGCAACTGACCCACCAAGCCCTGGTCGCGCAGGAGAACAACCGAAGCAAGATCAGCCACGAACTGCAAGATGAAATCGCCCAGACTCTGTTGGGAATCAACGTCCGATTATTTGCGGTAAAAAAGGCGGCCGGCCTCAAAGACCAGGCCCTCCAGAATGAGATTGCCGGCACGCAACGGCTGGTGCAAGAATCCGTCCAGTCGATCAACCGGTTCGCGCGGGAACTCAACATCCATCCGCCAGCGTAAAGCGATCGGTTCGTCACGACGCTTTGAGGCGGTGTGGTGCCGGACTCCCCGCGACTGCGGGCGTCGCTAACAGAATTATGAAGACGAAATCCAAACCGGAACGCCGGCAGAAAAAGCCGGCCACCACCGTTCGCGAGACAACCCCCGTCGCGCCCTCGAGTCGTTCGTTCCCCGTCATCGCCATGGCGGCCTCGGCCGGCGGCTTGAAAGCTTTATCCGTCATTCTGGGCGGTTTGCCGGCGGATTTCCCGGCCGCCATTGCCATCGTGATGCACCTTTCTCCCGACCATAAAAGTATCCTGGCCGAGATTCTAAACGGTCGCTCTCGTTTGGAGGTCCAGCAGGCGCAGACGGGCGACATTCTATGCCATTCGAAGGTTTTTATCGCCCCGCCCAACCACCACCTGTTTGTCGCCAAAGGCGGACGCCTGAAGCTTTCCACTTCCGATGCGAAAAAATTTCATTATGCCCGCCCATCCGCCGAGCCGCTGTTTGCTTCGGTGGCCGATGTTTACAAAAAGAATGCCATTGCCGTGGTCCTCACGGGTGGCGACGGTGATGGCTCCTTCGGCGTGCAGATCATCAAGGAGCAGGGCGGCAAGGTCATCGCTCAAGACCGGCCCACGTCACAAGATTTCAGCATGCCGGAAACCTCGATCAAGACCGGCGATGTTGATTTTATCCTGCCTTTGGACAAGATAGCTCCCAAGTTGATGGAACTGGTGGGGGCCGGCAGAAGATAAAAAATGGGCGGACGACCGCTACAAGCCGGATCCATGCAGTTGAAAAACGGAATCCGGCTCAAACCGCAGAGGTGCCAGGAACATAGCGCGGCAAAGCCGCAACCAAAATCTCCTGGACTGCGGCGGGAAGCGAAGCGCCACGCCGCTTTGGAGCGGTGTGTCCGCAATCGAAAAGCGGTGTCGCCGCTGCGCTCTGCCACCGCAGTCCAAAATCCTCGGACGAAAACTTTGTCTTGAGACAATCGCTCCAAACGAGCAGGATGACACCAGTGGCGATGGAAAGGAAATTCCAGTTGAATCAAGCTGGCCAGACGTTGGATCATTCGCGGCTCCATCCGGAAGAATTGCGCCAACTAACCCACCTGATTCTGGCAGCGTAGGAACTAAGCTCATGAAAAACAAATCCTCACCGTCACGCCGAAAGAAAAAGCCGGCCAAAGTTGTTCGCCCGGAAACCTCCGCGTCGTCCGCGAATATGGTGTTCCCCATCGTCGGCATTGGCGCCTCCGCCGGGGGACTCGAAGCTTTGGAGCAGTTCCTGGGGCACGTGCCGAAGGGCAGTGGCATGGCGTTTGTCATCGTCCAGCACCTGGACCCGACGCGCAAAGGGATCATGCCCGAACTGCTCCAGCGCGCGACCAGCATGCGCGTCCTCCAGATCAAGGATCGCACCAAGGTGCAGCCAGACTGCGTGTATGTGATCCCGCCGAACAAGGACTTGTCCATCTTGAACGGGGTCCTGCACTTGCTCGCGCTGGGGGTGGCTCGCGGGCCGCGCCTGCCGATTGATTTCTTCCTCCGCTCCCTGGCGCAGGACCAGCAGGAGCATAGCATCGGCGTGATTCTTTCCGGCATGGGTTCCGACGGCACGATGGGCCTGCGCGCCATCAAGGAGAAGGCGGGCGTGGTGCTGGTGCAGGAGCCGGCGTCGGCCAAATTCGATGGCATGCCGCGCAGCGCGATTGACGCCGGACTGGCGGATATCGTGGCTCCGGCGGACGAGTTGCCGGGGAAAATCATTGCCTACCTGCAACGCACTCCGCTCATCGCGCGGACAGAATTGGCGCTGGAAGACAAGACGCAGAGTACCTTGGAAAAGGTGGTCATCCTGCTGCGCAACCAAACTGGCAACGATTTTTCCCACTATAAGCGGAACACCCTCTATCGCCGGATTGAGCGCCGCATGGGCATTCATCAGATCAGCAAGATGGCCGTTTATGTCCGCTACTTGCAGGAGAACTCGCAGGAGTTGAATCTGCTCTTCAAGGAATTGCTGATCGGGGTGACGAACTTCTTCCGCGACCCCGCCGCTTGGGAGTTGTTGCGCGAACAGGCCATTCCCGCGCTCCTCGCGAGCCGCTCGCCCGGCCAGGCCCTGCGCGCGTGGGTGCCCGGCTGCTCCACCGGGGAAGAGGCCTATTCCCTGGCCATCGTGCTCAAGGAGGCGGTCGAGGAACTCAAGCCCAAGGGGCAATTTACGATTCAAGTCTTCGCGACCGACCTGGACCGGGACGCGATTGACAAGGCGCGGCAGGGCGTCTTTTCCGCCAACATCGCCGCCGACATATCGGAAGAACGGCTGAAGCGTTTCTTCAGCAAAGAAGGGAGCGGCTACCGGGTACATAAAGAGATTCGCGATATGGTGATCTTTGCGCCGCAGAATCTCATCATGGATCCGCCCTTTACCAAGCTGGACATCTTGAGCTGCCGCAACCTGCTGATCTATCTGACCCCGGAGGTGCAGAAGAAACTGATTCCGATGTTTCACTACAGCCTCAATCTCAGCGGCATTTTATTTCTCGGCAGTGCGGAGACGATTGGCGATTACACCGACCTTTTTGCCTCGATCAACGGCAAATCGCGGCTCTTCCGGCGGACGGAATCCGTTTTGCGACCGGAACATATCGTCTTTTCCTCGTCCTTGAGCGCCAGCCGGCTCACCGCGACCGAGGCACGTCCGGCGGCCAAATCGCCGGCCAGTCTCCAGTCCCTGGCGGATCAGTTGGTCCTCCAGAGTTACGCCCCTCCGGCCGTGCTCGCCAATGACAAGGGGGATATCATTTATGTCAGCGGCCGGACCGGCAAATACCTGGAACCGGCCGCCGGCAAGGCCAACTGGAACCTCTTTGTCATGGCCCGCGAAGGCCTGCGCTACGATCTGTCCGACGCCTTCCAGAAAGCGCTCCGGAAAAAAGAATTCGTGGCGCTGCACGGACTGAAGGTCGGGACCAACGGCGGCGAGCAGCGCGTGGATGTGACCCTCCAGCGACTCGATGAACCCGGGCCGCTGCAGGGGTTGGTGATGGTCGTTTTCACCGACGTGGCCGCGCCCGTGACCGCCAAAGCAGCGGGTCGGCCGCCGAAGCCTCGCGCGCTCAGTCCGCGGCTCGTGGAACTGGAGCAGGAACTCCTGCATGTCCGCGGCGAGGCGCGGGCCACCCACGAAGAAATGCAGACCTCGCAGGAAGAACTCCGGTCCGCCAACGAGGAACTGCAATCCACCAATGAAGAACTGCAATCCACCAACGAGGAACTCATGACCTCCAAGGAGGAGATGCAATCGCTGAACGAGGAACTCCAGACAGTCAACACGGAGTTGCAGGTCAAGGTGGATCAGCTTTCGCAGGCCAGCAACGACATGAAGAACCTGCTCGACAGCACGGATATCGCGACCCTGTTTTTGGACAAGGATCTCAACGTGCGGCGGTTCACCCCCCAGGCGACGAAAATCATCAAGCTCATCGCGGCGGACGCGGGCCGGCCCATCACCGACCTCGCCTCGGAACTGCGCTACCCGGAACTGGCCGAGGATGCGCGGGAGGTGCTGCGGAAACTGGCCGCGGTGGAAAAACCGATTGGCGCGCGCGACGGCCGCTGGTTCACTGTGCGCATCATGCCCTACCGCACGCTGGACGACCGGATTGACGGCGTCGTGATCACCTTTGCGAACATCACCGTGTCCAAAACGCTGGAAGCGCAGTTGCGGGAGAAGCACGCCGTTCTGGAAAAGCACGTCGCGGGGCAATCTGCGAAGCGGGCCAAGTCCAGGAAATGTGCGCCGTCGGCTGCGACCGCCTATAAACCAACCGAGGCCGCCGGGAAAGCGCGGCGATCCCGCGAACAATGAAGCGCCCCGCCATGCCAACGAAGCCAACCCCCTCAGCCATTGCCGCCGAACTGCGCCGCCGGGCCGAAGCCCGGTTGCGGAAACGGCGGAGGAATCAGAGGTCGAATACTGGAGATACGAAGTCAGCCGTGGACTCCGAGCGGCTGCTCCACGAATTGCAGGTTCACCAGGTTGAACTGGAGATGCAGAACGAGGAACTCCGGAAAGCCCGGGATGAGATGGAGGCGGGGCTGGATAAATACAGCGACCTCTACGATTTCGCCCCGGTGGGCTACTTGACCCTGGACCGCGAGGGAGACATCCGCGAGGCCAACCTGGCGGGTGCCAGCCTGCTGGGGATCGCACGAGGCGCGTTGGTGAAACGGCGCTTCGGTGCTTTCGTTGCTCCGGCGGACCGCTCGATTTTCGCCGCTTTTTTCAAGCAGGTATTTGAGAGTAACGCCAGGACGGAATGCGATGTGCGACTGTTGGTGGCAGGCAAACACCCGGTTGATATCCGGATACGGGCCAATGTTTTTGAGTCGGGACAGTCGTGCCGGCTGGCGGTGACGGACATCACCGAACACAAACTCGCGGAGGCGGCCACCGCACAATTGGCGGCGATCGTGAAATCATCGAGTGATGCCATCATCGGCAAAGACCTGAACAGCATCGTCACCAGTTGGAATGCCGGCGCAGAAAAGATTTTTGGATATTCCGCGAGCGAAATGGTGGGGGCCCCGATTACGCGACTGATTCCATCCGACCGTCGCCAAGAGGAAGCGATGATCATAAGTCGGATCAAGCAAGGAGAAAGCGTGGAGCATTTTGAGACCTTGCGCGTGGCCAAAGATGGACGACTGCTGGACGTGTCAGTGACCGTCTCGCCCATCCGGTATGCGACCGGCAAAATCGTCGGGGCTTCGAAAGTCGCGCGCGATATCACCGAGCGCAAACAGGTGGAGAATCAAGTGCGCGTTTCGGAAATCCGCCACCGCCGGCTTTTTGAAACGGCGCACGATGGGATCCTCATCCTCGATCCCGGCACGTGCAAAATCACCGATGCCAATCCGCTCATGACGAAGTTACTGGGCTACCCGCGCGATCAGTTGGTCGGGAAGGAACTGTTTGAAATCGGTCTGCTCAAGGATGAAGTCGCGAGCCGGGAAATGTTCCGGAAACTGAAAAAGAAACACGAAGTCCGCTACGAAGATTTGCCGCTCGAAAGTCAGGGCGGCCGCCACCAGGAAGTCGAAGTGGTGGCCAACCTTTATGAGGAGAGCGGCTGCCCCATCATCCAATGCAACATCCGCGACATCACNNTCACGGAGCGCAAGCAGGCCGAGGAAGTTTTGCGCCGAAACCAGGCGCTGTTCTCCGCGCTGATCGAGCAATCACCCGTCGGCGTCCTGGTGATGGACGCCAGGTTTCGCCTGCAAGAAGTCAATCCCGTGGGGCGGCGCGCTTTCAGCAAAGTCCAACCCCTGATCGGCCGGGATTTTTTGGAAATCATGCATGCCTTCTGGCCGAAGCGGGTCGCGGATCAAATCGTGGCACGTTTCCGGCGCACGCTAAAGACGGGGGCGACTTATAGTGTGCTCAACTTTTCCGAGCGACGCAAGGATATCGGTGTGAAGGAGGTTTACGAATGGCAGGTCCAACGCATCATTCTGCCCGCCGACGAACATGGCGTGGTTTGCTNNACAAAAGCTGGAAAGGGAAATCATCCGGCGGCAGGCGGTGGAGAAAGCCCTCAAGCAAAGCGCGCAACAGGAACACCGGTTGTTGGAGCAGACGCGGCAGATGCAGGAACAACAGCAGCAACTGGCCCACAAGGTTCTGCTGGCGCAGGAAGAAGAGCGCAAGCGGATCAGCCGCGAACTGCATGANNTGCATGATGTCATCGCCCAGACTTTGACGGGCATCAATATCCGGCTGGCGACCTTGAAAAAGGCGGCCGCTCACGACACCAAGGATCTCGAGGAACACATCGCCTCCACGCAGCATTTGGTGGAGCACTCAGTGAAGATCATCCATCAGTTTGCCCGCGAACTGCGGCCAGCGGTGTTGGACGACCTGGGGCTGATTCCTGCCCTGAACACGTTTATGAAACACTTCGGAGAGGAGACGGGCATCCGGGTCCGCCTTTCAGCCGTTGCGGAGGTTGAATGCGTGAACGGTGACGAGCGTACCGTGCTCTATCGCGTCGCCCAGGAAGCGCTCACCAACATCGCCCGCCACGCGCATGCCAGGCGGGCGGACGTGGAGATTCAGAAACTGGACGGCGCCATTTGCATGACCATAACAGACGACGGCAAAGGCTTTCAGCAGGAACGCCTGTTCCACGGCAAAAAGTCCAACCGATTGGGAGTGCTCGGGATGAGAGAACGGGTGGACATGGTCAAAGGCAACTTCACCGTCCAATCCGCACCGGGCAAAGGCACAACCATCCGGGTGCAGGTTCCGCTCGCCAACGCGCGGGGGGGGGCGGCGGAAAACTCGCCGATGGAGTCCGGTAACACCAAAGTTTGAATGTCCATGAAACGAATTACTGTCCTGCTGGCTGATGACCACCAGATCGTCCGGGAGGGTTTCCGGTCGTTACTGGGACACGAACTCGATATCGAAGTGGTCGGCGAAGCGGCCAACGGCCGTGAGGCCGTGCAACTGACCCGGAAACTTCGTCCCGAGGTGGTCGTCATGGACATCGCGATGCCGCTGCTCAATGGGTTGGAAGCCACCCGGCAAATTCGTAAGAACTTTCCCGACACCAAGGTGCTCATCCTCTCCGCGCACAATGATGCCGCTTACGTGGATCAAGCGGCCCTGATAGGCGCGGCGGGATTTTTGCTCAAACAAACTTCCTCCCACGATCTGGCCACGGCAATTCGCGAGGTTCATAAAGGCGACACATTTTTCAGCGCTGCCATTTCCAAGCGCATTAAGGATCGTTCTCAGAAGTTACTGGATCGAGAAGGTCAGTTCAAGAATAAATACAACCGCCTGAGTTCGCGCGAGGTGGAGGTGCTCCAACTGATTGCCGAAGGCATGCCCAACAAGACAAGTCGCCGCGGAACTGGGCGTGAGCGTCAAAACGGTGGACAAGCATCGGCAGCATCTCATGGGCAAGCTCGACATCCATGACGCCGCAGGTCTCACCCGCTACGCCATCGNNCCGAGGGAATCATCGAGAGCAACCTGCGGGAGAACTTCAGCTAGCACGACACGCGGTATCTGGTTTTTCCCACTCGTCTCCGCTTGATCCACGGGCCTTCCGTTCCCTGTCTGGGGTCTGGAAAAACCTCAGATGGGGGAAACACCCCAATGCCTGCCGAACGTCTTTTGGCTATGCTTATACGATGTGGGCCGCAAACACAGTCATCCCATACGAAATGAACAATAAAATTCTGCCAACCTGCGTCTGCCGACCGGCTGGAACTTAGCCATCTCATTGTGCATGTTGCGTCCGGAAAAATGGTCGGCCTCGAAGCCTTGCTCAACCGGGTGACTGAGCATGTGCGGGCGCGCACCCTTTCTAACGAACCTCCGCTGCGCGCGGAGGTGTTCAGCCTCGAACAATTGGTCCACCATGCAAAAGCCTTGGCCGAAGGCCACCCCGTCGTTACGCAGCGGGCCGCCAACCGATTGCTCGTACGCCTGGGTGAAAATGAACAGATCCTGAGAGCCTACAACCGCGCGACCCAGGTCGTGGACCAAACGCGGCGCGTCACCCACGCAGCCGAATGGTTGCTCGACAATTTTTACCTGATCGAAGAGCAAATCCAGATGGCGCGCCGGCATTTGCCACGGGGTTACAGCCGTGAACTGCCCCGCCTCGAGTCGGGTCCTTCCGCCGGGCTTCCGCGCGTTTATGACCTCGTGCTGGAATTGATTTCGCATGTGGAT
>PLJQ01000491.1 GCA_003140275.1 Limisphaerales bacterium | reverse complement strand
CTTCAACTCGAGTGCGCTTTTGAAATCTCCCGAAGCCCGCTGCCATTTCGTCAGCACCTTGCCGTGAACTTCCATCGCCCGGCGAATCGCGGCGGTCGCCGCCTTGAGTTCCCGCCGCACGCCGCGTCCGTGCTGGTACGCTTCCAACATCTTCTGCAAATCTTTGCTCTCCAGCGCCTCGCCCGCCGCTTGGACTGCCGCGTCGGCAGCGCGCCCCGCCGCCCGCACGTTCGCCGCGGTCGATTGACCGTTGGGGGATTTCTTCAACTCTTCCACACCCTGCGCAAAACGCGCGTGGCCGAGATTGTAAAGCGTCGGCGGCTGGAGGTTTTCCTGCTGGCTCGCCAAAGCCGATTCAAACAGCCACTCAGCATCGCGCCACTGTTCAGCCTTCAGCTTGCGAGTGCCCGCGTTGAAAAACCCGCGTGGCGCAACCGGTGTGGTGGATGTCGTGTCTGCCAGCGGCTCGACGACGGATGAAGCAACATTCGTTTCGGCGAATGTGTTCGGTCCAAACACAGCGAAAGTCAGAACGAAAGTCAGAACCGTGCAAAGCGAAACCGCTTTTGCCATCGCACGCCGACGGGTTCCGATCAAAGACTCCACCACGATCAAGAACAGCACCGCCGCCACCGGAACATGAAATCGTTCGATGGCAAATCGTCGCGCCCGCGACGAATCTCCCTTCACATCCATCGTTTCAATTGCCGAGCTTACCTGGGTCAATCCTTCGCCCAACGGTCCGAGAGGATAATAGTTGCCTCGCGTGGTCTGGGCCACGGCACGCAACGTCGCTTCATCCAAACGGCTGCGCACAATCTCACCCCTGGCGTCACGCACGAATTCCGGCTTGCCCAGGTCGTTTAATACCTGGATTTGCGCGCCCGCCGGCGTGCCGACGCCNNCCGACGCCGATTGCGAACACCACCACGCCATTCGTCGCCAGCGCTTGCGCCGCACGAATGCCGCCCTTCTCCAAATCCTCGCCATCGGTGACCAGCACCATCACCTTGCGGCGATCAATTTTTTCCATAGCCTGAAACGCCTCGTCCAATGCGCGACCAATGTCCGTGCCCGCCACGGAGATGGTTCTCTGGTCCAAGGCCGCCAGCGTGTCCTCGAACGCGCCGTGATCAAAGGTCAGCGGACATTGCAGGAATGCCTGCCCCGCGAACGCCACCAACCCGAGGCGCCCGCGACCGTGGCGGTGCATGAAATCCAGAATGGCCAGCTTCGCGCGCTGTAACCGATTCGGCGTCACATCCGCGGCCAACATGCTTTGCGAGCAGTCCACCACGAACATGATGTCCTCCCCGAGGGATTGCCCGGCGTTTTCCTGTTCGCCCCATTGTGGTCGCGCGAGCGCCAGCCCGATACCTGCCAGGGCCAGCACGAGCAAGGCGTGCTTGAACGCGCGGCGCGCCGGGCTGTGCGAGCGGATCAAGTCACCGAGAAAATGCGGCGCGGCCAGTTGGGCAAGCTGGCGTCGTCGCGCCCCAGCCGAGTAATGATGCAATGCCATGAGGAACATCGGCCCCAGCACCGCGAGCCAAAGCCAGCGAGGTTCGATAAATTGAGGAAGGGCGAAGTCGATCATGGCACCCTCCGCATTCTCGTGTTGGCCAGCATCAGTTCCAGCCCGAACAGCCCCAGCGACACCAGCAATGGCCACTGGAATAGCGGCGTGTAGGTCGTGAATCGCCGCAGCTTCACCTCCGTGCGTTCGAGGTGATCAATCTCGTCGTAGATGTTTTGCAACTCCCACCGGTTCGTCGCCCGATAAAACCGTCCATGCGAAAGCGCGGCCATTTTTTCCAACACTGAATAGTTGGCCGGCTGCAACGCGATCGTGGGGATCACATTGCCGTTCGGATCGAGCCGCAGCTTCCCGGTGGCCGGCTCGAATGCGGGCAACTGACACGGCTCTTCAATACCGATGCCGATCGTGTAAATCTTGGCGCCCAGCGCAGCGGCGAGTTGCGCCGCAGGCACGGGATCAATCTCGCCCTTGTTGTTGTCGCCGTCGGTCAACAGAATGATGATGCGGCTCTTGCTGTCCTTCGCGTCCTTGAGTCGCTTGGTGGCCGCGGCGGCCCCATCGCCGATGGCGGTGCCGAGTTCGCGAATGATGCCCACATGCAAACGATTCAACCCTTGCACCAGCCAGTCGTGATTAAGCGTCAGCGGGCTGACCAGATATGGCACGGCCGAGAAAACGATCAGCCCGATACGATCGTTGGGCCGGCGGCGGATGAAATCTTCCATCACGGACGAGGCGATGTCGAAGCGCGACACGCGTTCGCTAGGCTTGCCCATGTCCAACGCCATCATGGACCACGACAAATCCAGCACGAGCATGATGTCCACGCCGCTGACGTGCGTCTCAGTGCGGTTGCTTGCAAAGCGCGGCCCGGCCAGCGCGATGATGAGCAAAGCCACCGTCAGCAACCGGAGAAACAACAACAAACGTCCTGCCGCCGCCCGCGCGGTGACACCCGCGGCCCGCGCAATTTCCGCGCCTGGAAATCGCAGCGCCGACAATTTGCCCGCGCTCCCAACCAACAGCGCATATACTGGCAACAATGCCAGCAGCGCCAGCACCCACGGATACTGAAACTGAAAACCCTCGCTCACGTTTTTGCAATGGATTCGGGCTTTGCCTGTGCCGCCCGCCTCAACTGTTCCCGACGGGTTTCCGCCTGTTCAACCAATTTCAAAGCGTGCTCGGCGGCTCCGGTTGCCTCGGGAGGCGAGTCCGGTGCAAACTTGCGCTCATCGCAGCGACGCAGGAAGTCGCCGGTAGTGGCTGAGAGGTCTGAACCGATCTGATCATTCTTGGCGATGGCCCGGCAAAACTCCGTCGTCGTGAGTTCGCCAGGTGTCAGCGCGAAGGCGGCCCCGAAATAGCGGCGTACGGCTTGTGACACTTTGCTCAATACCGCGCCGTCTTCGGGCAGTATGCGCAGCGATTCCAACTCGCCGCGCGCCTGAACTTCCGGCAGAATGACGACCGGCCACTTGGGGCGGAGTGCGAGCCAAACTGCAAACCCGGCGAAGGCAAGCACAGCCATGCCAACCACGATGACACCCATTGTGTGCTGCTCCCAAAACGTCGGCGGGATTTCGGCATGAGGCGGGCGCAATGGCGGGATGTCATTGGTGGTTTGAGCGCACGCGACCAGCGGCGAACTGCATAAGGCTCGAATGCCAAGCCAAGCCACGCGCCGCATTGCTTTCTGCCTTCTGCCTTCTGCCTTCTGCCTTCCCAGTTTCATCCCCTCCTCCTCCCACGTCGTGTTTCGAAGAAGCGTTGCAGCGTTTGAGCGAACGACTCGGCGGTATTGAACCGCAGGGTCTCAACTCCAGCACGATTCAACGCGCGATCCAGTTCCGCCAGTCGTTCGGAATTTGTGCGGGCGAAGCGTTCGCGGACGCCTGCGCGGGCAGAATCTATTTCCAACAACTCGCCCGTCTCGGCGTCTTCGATCGTCAACAGGCCGGCACTGGGTAATGTGCTCTCGCGTGGGTCATGCAAGTGCAGACACACGAGGTCGTGTCGTGAGTTCGTGAGACCCAATTCCTGAATCACATCACGCTGACTCGCCGAGGTAGGGCGCGGCACTCCGGGCGCGCCGCTTTCAACCGTCGCACCAGCGGCGGGCAGAGGACTGCCCGCCCTACCATCTGCGGATCGTCCGTAGCTGTGCAAAAAATCCGTCAGCAGAAAAACCATGGCGCGGCGACGGACGACGTGATTCAAAAATGCCAGCGCCGATGGAATGTCTGTGCCGCGCTGCTTCGGCTCGTGGGAAAGCATTTCGCGGATCACCCGGAGAATGTGGCGGCGACCTTTGCGCGGCGGCAGGAATAATTCCACCTGATCGGTGAACAGCAACAACGCGACCTTGTCACTGCTGCGCGTTGCCGAGATGGCCAGCGTGGCGGCGATTTCAGCGGCGAACTCGCGTTTGCTCCGGCGGAGCGACCCGAAAGCTGAAGATGCCGAGATGTCCAGCACCAGCACCATTGTGAGTTCGCGTTCCTCGCGAAAGCGCTTCACGAACGGCCGGCCCATGCGATTGGTGACGTTCCAGTCAATGTCACGCACATCGTCGCCAGGCATGTATTCGCGCAGTCCCTCGAAGTCCATGCCGCGGCCCCTGAAGTGGCTGAGGTAGGCGCCGACCATCATGTCGTTCACGAGGCGGTTGGTGCGCACTTCCACGCGGCGGACGGATTCGAGAACGTCTTGGAGAGTCACGGCACGGGCACGGTGTTGAAAACTTTTTTGATGATCGCGTCGCTCGTCACCGCCTGCGCCTCGGCTTCGTAGGTGAGAATGATGCGATGCCGTAACACATCCGGGCCGATGCTTTTCACGTCTTCGGGCGTGACATAAGCCCTGCCCTGCAACAACGCCCAGGCCTTGGCCGCCAGCGTCAGGTTGATCGTGGCGCGCGGGGACGCGCCGAACTGGACGAAATGTTTCACATCCAGTTTGTATTGCTCCGGTCGGCGGGTCGCGAACACCAGATGCACGATGTAATCCCGCACCTTCTCGTCCACGTGGATTTGGTCCACGACCTTGCGCGTTTGCAGAATTTCGGCAGCGGTGACGACGGGGTTGATCTGGATTTCCGGCGCAGTAAACGCCATGCGGTCGAGAATTTTTCGCTCCTCCTCAAACGATGGATAATCCAGCACCACCTTGAACATGAACCGGTCCACCTGCGCCTCGGGCAACGGATACGTGCCCTCCTGGTCAATCGGATTTTCCGTCGCCAGCACAAGGAATGGCGACGGGAGCGGCATCGTATCGCCGCCGAGCGTCACCTGCCGTTCCTGCATCGCCTCCAGCAAGGCCGATTGCACCTTGGCCGGCGCACGATTAATTTCGTCGGCGAGGACGAAGTTGGCGAACACCGGACCCTTGGTCGCGCGATATTTTCCATCCTGTGGATTGTAGATCAACGTGCCAACGATGTCGGCGGGCAGGAGATCGGGCGTAAACTGGATGCGATGAAACGAGGCTTGAATCGCTGACGCCAGCGTACGGACGCAGAGAGTTTTCGCCAGACCGGGCACGCCTTCGAGCAGGACGTGGCCATTGGCGAGCAGACCGACCAGCAGCCGATCCACCAATTGTTCCTGCCCGACGATGACACGGCCAATTTCGGCGCGCAAAGTTTTGATCCAGACCGCCGCGGCCTCCGCTTGTTCGTTTAACGATGTGCTCATCAGGCCGTGAATCTAGGCGGAGCGCGGGAGGGAAACAAGTTATCTGCGCGGGGCGCGATAGCGGAAATGCACGAACCTGAAACCGTTTCTTGCCGAGTGCAAGGTTACGTTTCAACGCTGGAATGTTCAGGGCAAACGACTGTGGCTCCCGTCGCAGAACGGTTTGTTCGCCGAATGCTTGCAACCGCACCAGGCAACTTTCTTGGACTCCGCGATTTCTGTTTTGATTGGCGCGAAGCTGGTGCCTTTGTGCGATCCATCGCAGAAAGGCTGGGTCTTCGATTGGCCGCAAGCGCACCACCAATACGGGCCGGGCCTGGTGTCTTGGACAAATGGAAATTTTTGGGCAATGATTGGTTCGCTCATGTGCCCTTTTTAACGGTAGCCTGTGCAGGTTGCAAATTATTTTGTTCCGGCAGAATTTCCAGCGTCAGAGAATAATCTTTGCAACCAACCGCACGCCAGAAAGAGACGGCGCCGGCATTGTGAACCAGCACGTCAACCGTTAATCTTTTGTTCGCTGGCCAGATTTTGGAACGAAGAATCTCGAACGCCAGCCTTCCGATGCCCTGTCTGCGACGGGTTCGCACAACGAAAAGTTGACGCAAATAAATTGCCTCCGGCTGCTCGCGATACAAAGCGTAAGCCACCATCTCTTTTCCGTCCTCGAAAAGCACCGCCGCGTATTCCGACAAAAGCCAGCCTCTCATCCGCTGCTCAAGTTCCGGAACAGTCATGCGATTCCTGTGTCCCTCGTCGCGGATCAACTGATGATTGAGTTCCGCCAGCAGAGCGCAATCGTTCAAGGTTGCCCATCGAAAGGTCATGCGAAACCCTGGCAAAGGCAGCGCGTCTTGGCGAGGTTGCACTTTGCTTTGCCCGTCACCAAAGATCGAAATACGCGCCCGTCGTGACGAGCGCAGTGATAAGCGTCCACACGTGAAGAATGGTGTGTTCGAGATTGGGAACTGGCCGATCGTCGCGCGCCGGGAGAACGGTGATCGTTCCGTGGTGCAGGCGACGATAAATTCGTTTCCAGTGATCCAAGATGTCGCCCTTTTCAAAGTTGGAAATCGCGCAGGAGAGCAGCCGATTGTAAATGCCGCGCCAGCGCCCCGACGGCGCGGTCAGATACGGTATCCACCAGATGATGATTTCGGCGGCGAACAAGACGAAGTAGTAAACAACGCCGAAAATCATCAGTCCCTTGATGTGAAAACCGAAACCGATTGGCGCAAGCGACATCAGGATGCCATTGCTGCCGGCCTCGCCCAGCTTCTCCTTCCGGGTGTAATTGCGCGAGCCGTTAAAAGGATAAAAGTCGAAGAGCGTCGTGACCTGATGATACACGAGCAATGCAAGCTGGCAGCAAATCGGTATGAACACGGTTTGTGTTTGGAATTTAACACGGACGGAAGCGGGTGGCGATAATGATAAAGCCCCGTCAAGGGCGGCATATTCGTTGGTCAGGCGCGGAAGATGTCGCTCCTGACGGAGGTTAAAAATCATGTCGATGGGTTTGTACAAAAATGTCGCGCCGCTGGCGCTAAAGACAAGAATGGTTTGAACGCTCGCCCTCATCCCGACCTTCTCCCCCGGGGAGAAGGAGAATCGTTCGCCAGTTTCTTGGAATGTCGTGAGTCGGTGATTGGCGGATGCGCGTCAAATCGCGGTAAAACGCTGATGCAACCCAGCCCGCTCCGATTCCTTTTTTCGGGGTTGGGGTTGATGATTTTTTGGACGGTGACCCAGGATAGGCGCTTCGCGCCTATCCTGGGCTGAATGATATCCTTAGCAGGCTAAAACCACTTCTCCCCATGTGTGGCAAACTCAAAAATAGCGATCCGAGGGTCGGCATAATATTTCCGTAAGAAAGGTTCAGACATCTGCCACGCGGAAACTTTTCGGCCGCCCGGAAAGAGCTTCTGCAAATGACGAAGTGATAGCAAGAAGACCCGAATTCGCTGACCAGCATCTATCACGAGCGCAATGTAAGGCGTGCAGCCAAACGCATCACACGCGGCCTTAGCTTTAACAAACCCGTCATGCGGCAATGCTAGGTGCGTGTTTTCAGTTCCAACCTGACGGCTTCGGCTCTTGACCGAAATGCCAAGAACCTCACGGGAATTTGGTCGCCGTGCTATCAAATCAATTCCAGTGTGATCAACCTTGGCACACTCGAAGCCGTGGCGAGAAAGCAGATACAGCACAATCGATTCACCGAAGTCACCGGTGATTTTCGAATGCCGTGAACTTTTCGAGAGCTTCATTGTGATTTATTTTTCTTCTGCACCTTTCTTCGTTTCGTGGAGGTGGTCGCGAAGCTGCTTTACCGTTAGGGAAGGTTCGGTGCGGTGGATCATCGCGTGGCAATTTGGACAGACGGGAATCAAGTCCGCTATTGGGTCAATCTCATATTGTTTGCCCATCTTCCCAATGGACACGATGTGATGGACATGAATAAATCCCTCACCAAGAGCGCCAAATTTTCCAGCAAAATCGAATCCGCAGACCGCGCAAGTGTGACCGTGATGTGCAATGCAGGCTGCCCGTGCTTTAGGATTGCGTTCGTATGCGTTAATCGTGACGCTAAATCGTGCGCCCTCGGAATACTTTTCGGGTGTAGAAAGTTCCTCCGCAAGCGGGCTAACGGCGCTACCGGAGTCAGCGGCATACCATGCAGTGCCAACCCTCGTCAGGGTTTTTGCAGATAGCTCTGGGGTAAATCCACCAATTTTTGCAGGACCATTCTCGTCATCTTCCCTGTGCGCATCTGAATACTGCATCGGAAAGGTCATCAGCCGGTATCCCTCTTCCGCGATCAACCGGATGTGTTCTCTCGACTGGTCGTAACCCTTATTCTTTTGGCCACGCCGATTCAGCCTCCATTCCTCGGATAGAATCATTGCTGTTATGCCCTTCGTGTTCCTATCCCACGCGCCGAAGATTATTAGTCGCTTGGATTCATTGATAAACGACCAACTCCATTGCCAGTTCTTGCAAGTAGCCCCGTGTGACTCGATGAATTTTCTGCGACTCATTTCATTTCGTCCCATGCACCTTCGCCGCGATCTTCAGGCGCAGCGCATTCAACCGGATGAATGCCCGTGACGTCGTCCGGGTTGCAGGCTTTGATCGGGTCGGCTTCCATCGTGGTTATCAAGAAACTTCCATTAACCCACCTTTGGCAACGCCAATCGCGAACACCTCCGTCTTCGACCTCAGGGCAGCGGGATGTCGTGTAGCTCGAAGGTGCAGGTTTTGATGGCCTCGGGCACGGCCAGTTGGATGACCAATTGCGTGTCGGCCGGCGGCGACGCTTTCAAATCGGTGCGATGAAATTCACCGGACGTCATCCGGCTACCGGTCTTGAGAGGCTGGCCCTGGGCATCCTGAAATTCCAGTTCGATCACCCGTTTGTCGGAATCCTTGACGTACATCTGGATGGAATCCTTGGAGTCGGACATCATCCCACTGAACATACCCTTAAACAGTTCTCCGAACGCCGCACCGAGCTGGTTGCCGGCGGGATTTGCTTTTTGCTGCGCGTCGATTTCTTTTTTCTTTGCTTCGTAGCTCTCCTTGGTCAGGTACAGTATTTCAATTCCATATTTGGCGAGCGCCGGATTCCGGATCGGATCGGCCGGGTGACTTAGGACGTTCTTGATTCGGAGAATGCCGCCGTTCGCCTCGGTCGGATTGAACAATTCCGCCTCGCCTTTCAGCAGCTTGATGACGGTGGCGTTCCGGGAAGGGTTTTTTAATTTTATCTCCGTTTTGAGTGCCCCGGAAGAGCGACCGGAACTAAAAAATCCGGACGAATTCTCCCTGCCGTCCTTCGACTTCAAATCACGGCCCACTTCGTCCACGGCTTCTGTCACACGAACGCGCCGTACTGTCGCCGCGTCCGCGGCGGCGTCCCCGGTGAATTTCACCTCCACCTTGCATTCGGAGGAAAAAGAGCCGCTGGACGGGTTGTCGGTCACATCGCCCACGCTCGCTTGGACGCGTGTGGGCTGTTTGGCCGCGCCCTGGCCTTGAATAATTGCCGGCAATAACAAGAGACCGACAGCGCAGACGCCAATGAGGGTTTCGGTTTGTTTCATAAAGATCCTGTCGCGTTCATTTCTTCTTCCGTTGCACCTTCGCCGCGACTTTCAGGCGCAGCGCGTTGAGCCGGATGAAGCCGGTGGCGTCGTCCTGGTTGTAGGCTTTGGTCGGGTCGGCTTCCATCGTGGCGATGTGGGGGTTGTAGAGGCTCACCGGGGATTTGCGGCCCGCGACCATGAGATTGCCCTTGTAAAGTTTCACGCGCACCGTGCCGGTCACATTCTTCTGGCTCTCGGTCACGAGCGCCTGCAACGCCAGCCGCTCCGGCGCAAACCAGTAGCCGTAATACACCAGCTCCGTGTAGCGCGGGATGAGCGAGTCGCGCAGATGCATGACCTCGCGATCCATCGTGAGGCTCTCGATCTGCCGATGCGCGAAATGCAGGATCGCGCCGCCGGGCGTCTCATACACGCCGCGCGATTTCATCCCCACGTAACGGTTCTCCACCATATCCACGCGTCCGACGCCGTGTTTGCCGCCGAGTTTGTTGAGCGCCTTCATCACGCCGAGCGGAGAAAGTGCCCTGCCATTCACTGCAACTGCGTTGCCTTTCTTGAAGTCAATCGTCACGAATTCCGGTTTGTCCGGCGCATCTTCTGGGAACACCGAAAGCGTGGTGAACGAGCCACGGTATTTTTTATCGCTGGCGTCCAGCCACGGGTCTTCAAGAATGCCCGCCTCATAGGAGATGTGCAGGAGATTGCGGTCGGAAGAGAAGGGTTTCTTCGCGCTGGCCTGCACAGGAATTTTTTTCTTTTCGCAATACGCGATCATTTCCGCGCGGCCGGGAAACTCGTCACGGAAGCTCGCGTCGCGCCATGGGGCGATGACCTGCAAATCGGGCGCGAGCGCGGCGGCGGTAAGTTCAAATCGCACCTGGTCGTTACCCTTGCCCGTCGCGCCATGGGCGATGGCGTCGGCCTTTTCCTTCTTCGCGATCTCGACCATGCGCCTGGCGATAAGCGGCCGTGCGATGCTCGTGCCGAGGAAGTATTGGCCTTCGTAAATCGCGCCCGCGTGAATCATGGGATAGATGAAGTCGGTGGCGAATTCCTCCTGAAGGTCATCAATGTAAATCTTCGACGCGCCGGTGTTGCGGGCCTTTTTTTCGAGGCCGTGGAGTTCCTCCTCCTGCCCGATGTCGGCGCAGAAGGCGATCATCTCCGCGTCGTAGGTTTCCTTGATCCACGAAAGCAGCACCGAGGTGTCAAGCCCGCCCGAATATGCCAGAACAATTTTCATGCGGGCAGATTAAACAACCAACGCGGCGCGAGCGCAAAGCGGAAATGGAGCGTAGCGAACGGCAAATTTTGGAGTGCGGCGGGAAGCGAAGCGCCACGCCGCTTTTACATGGCGGAAGTTTTCCGCGAATATGTCCGTGACTCCGAGTGCGAAAGCGGTGTCGCCGCTGCGCTCTGCCACCGCACTCCACATCAAGGTGGAAAGCCGATGGCGAGTTTCACCGCCGAATACTCCGGGTGAACTTCGCCGGTTCGCGTGCGGATAACGAGCGGCGGTTCTTTCCAAGTGTGTCCGCGAAACCATTCCGGCAAATCGTCCGCGCGCATCATGCCGAACAACGCAACCAGCGGGGGCTCGCCTTCGCTGAACACGACCGGGCGTTTGCGAACGACGACCAGGCCTGCCGCTTTCGCGCCGGCTTCAATTCGTTCCAGTTGCGCTGGCTCGTTCGGAAATACGCATGCGAAGAAACCGGCGGGTGCGAGGTGACTGGCCGCTGTCGTGCAGTAATCCGCCACCGTGCCGCGCAACTCGAAACGGCAGGCGAGTTTTTGCGGATGCTCACTTTTTACGCCGGCATCGGGCGGAAAATACGGCGGGCTGCCGGTAAGAAGATCGAATCGCTCGTCGTCGCGCAGCACGGTAGGGACGTGCTGCTGCGCGTCCGGGCGGACCGGCAGGTCAGCCCTACCATGCACGGAAGCGGTTTCGACGCCCTCGCGGAAATCGCCCTCGCGGATTTCGTAGCGGTCGGTGAGTCCGTTGTAGCGGGCTGACTTTCGCGCGAGTGCGACGCTTTCGCTTTGCGCTTCGACCGTGACGAACCGCGCGCCCGGTAAACGCCACGCGCAGATCATTCCCACCGAGCCGATGCCGCTGCCCAAGTCGAGCGCCGTGCGCGCGGTGGGACACCAACTCGTGCCATACCACGCGGTGAGGATGTCGTCGGTGGAAAAGCGGTGGCCATCGCGTAATTGAAACAATCGGAAGTGTCCGCTGATGGCATCGAGCGTTTCCTGCGGTTCGACCCTGACGCCCGCTGCGAGTCCCGGCGGAATCGGGCCAGGCTTGGCCCAGCCTTTGAAATGCAATTCACCAGTGCGCATGAAGGCAGTCATCTAGTGGCTGCGGTCTGTCCTGTTGGCTCGATATGCACCAATACATCGAACACGGTGGGAATCCGCTGGCGGATATTGTCCTTCACTTGATGGGCGATTTCGTGCGAACGCATGACGGTCATCTGCGGATTCACCTCCACATGCATATCGACGAAATAGTGGTAGCCCATCTTGCGCACGATGCACTTCTCCACCCGCTCCACGCCCGGAATGGTGGCCGCGATCTGGCGGACTTGTTCGATGACCTCCGTTTGGGGCGAGGCATCCATCAGTTCATCCAGCGAGGGTCGCAACAGCCGCCAGCCGTTCCACGCGATGATGCCCGCCGCCACGATGGCCGCCACGTTGTCGGCGGATTCGTAACCCTGGCCGCCGATCAGCGCCACCGTGATGCCGATGCCGGCCGCGAGCGAAGTTATGGCGTCGCTGCGATGATGCCAGGCATCGGTGCGCACGGCGGAGCTTTCCACCGAGCGGGACTCCCGCAAAACGAACCGATATAAAGCTTCCTTGATGATGACGACGGCAACCAAAACAAGCAGGGTGAACGGCTCCGGCCCACGCGTCGGGGCAAAAATTCCCTCAACGGATTTCAAGGCAATGCCCACCGCCGCGAGCAACAGCATCGTGGAAACAATTGCCGCCGCAATCGGTTCCGCCTTGCCGTGGCCATAGGGATGATCTTCATCGGCAGGCGCAGCGGCCACCACCAACGCGCGCCAGACAATGATGGAGCTGAAAATGTCGGCGAGGGATTCGACCGCGTCGGCCACGAGCGCGTGCGAATGGCCGAAAATGCCCGCCGCCAATTTTCCCGCCGCCAAAACTGTGTTGACAACCATTCCCAGGAAGGTCACGCGCAGACTGCGTTGGAGGCGGCTCTTGGGCACGGATTGATTCTAACCATATAGCCCAGCTCGATGGAATGCAAAAGTCAAACGTAAGGCGTGATGCATGACGCAGCAGTCGAGATAACGAGGCTCTGATTTGTTTCCGGCGTCAGTACTGACGATGGTTGCGTTGCCGATGTGAAGAGTAAACACCACGCATCACGAAATCATGTGACAAAACATCGCTTCATGGAGCTTCGGCTTATGGCGCACGCAATGAACGAACGGGGGGGCTTGCGGATTTTTCTTCCGCTCACGGAGAATTTTTCCCAGCCGCTGCTGGAAGACCCAAGCTTTGATTCAGTATAATAAATTTGCTCCGAAATCTGGAGTCTTCCCATCCATGACTTCGTGCATCCACTTATCCAATTTGCCGTAGTCCATTTTCCAAAACTTGCGGCAGAGCATGAAATACTCCAGCACCGTATCACGCTCGCCTTTTTCCAGAAGGTCCTTGGCCAGAGTCATGTTGGGGCCAAAGCTGTCCATCTGGGGCGAGCCGGGACTTTTGCCGGCCGCAATTAGATACTTTTTTGCCGCCTCGGCGTTCACTTCGCGCATGGCAATCCGACCAAGAACCAGATTGGCATCCTGAATGGCGTTGCCGTAGTTCCAATCACCTTTGTATTTTGGCAGCAGCGTCATCAATTCTTGGGCATAGTTCCGAGCTTCCTCAATTTTTCCGGTGACAAAACTCTCCTTGGCGGCAGCGTCAAGCGCATAAAACCGATTCTCTTCCGTTTTAGCTGTTTTCAAATCGTTCATCGCCCGCTTGTAGTGTTGCTGGGATATGCCTTGAAGTGAAAGTGACGGAAAAGAACCCGTGTAAAGTTTTAGCAGAACAAACGATATAGGGACGAACAATAGACACCCAATCATGATTCCTCGTTGCACACGTGTAGAAACCGTCCGCACCCGCGGCTTGATGAAGACATCCGCTTCAGGCACCTGGCCAATCGCGCGTTCCGCCGCCGCCAAATTTCCGGTGCGAAATCTGCCCCAGGCAGACTCAATCGCCCGCGAAACCACATTTTCCAATTCGATGTCGGACGGAAGTTTTTCACCCTGCAACCGCCGGAGAATTTTCCGGTCTCTCTGACCCAACTGGGCCGTCACTTTGCCATCCGGTTGCAATAACAGGCGTGAATCCTGCGACCAGCTTGGAAGATTTCGCAGCATCCCCCAAACCGACGCATTTGCCGGCGTCACCCTCAATTCGAGGCCATCTTCCGTCCACCGATGATTGCTGGCCAGCCAGCGTGTGCCAAGAAAGCGGGCAAAAGCGAGCAGCTCTTTTTCGGTGCGGTTATTCTTCTCTTGAATGTCTACGTCATCGGCTTTCAACAAACCTTCGGCTCCGCGCAAAAACAAATTGTAATCCATCCGCATGGGCTGTTGGGTCTGATACCGCACTATTACAAATGACTGAAGTATGATCAGCAGCATACACCATCCCAACGGCATCCAACCCAATCCAGCCAACAGAAGTGACAAAAATGAAATGCTGCTGCACACTATAGTGGCAATGGAATAATGGCTTCGATTGATTGATACCCGTCTAATTTGGAAAGGCAGTATGACCAGGCCAATACCTGCAATGATGAGATAAAATGTTTTCCAGTTACCTAAATTAAGCCGTGGCATCAGAATCCAGATTCCCACCATCATCAATGCAAACCACAGAATCCCCCACCGTGACCTTTCGCGAAATAATCGGGCGCGAAAACCTTTCTGGTCGCGAAAATTTTTCAATTCCATCCGGACAAGCAGCCAACTGATCGCCAGCATCGGCAGAAAAATAATGAACGAGAAAAACGAGGCGAACGGTAGCAACCATTTCGTGAATCCAATCTTTGCGACCACGCTCGCGACGGCTGCGCCCACGCCGCCCGCCGTCGCTGCTTTCGCGGAGGAAGATGCCAACACGCCGGCCATGACGGCGGGAACGAGCGATTTGGCCGGACGCAATTTGGCGAGCGAATCTTCGAGTTTTTCCTCCAGCCGTTCGCGCATCGCGGCGCGGGCGCGGTGCAGACGCACGCGCAACGCGGCCTCGGAAATCCCCAGCGCCGCCGCCGCTTCCGCACCGCTCTTGCCTTCGAGATAAAACAGCACCAGACATTCGCGGTGCGCGGCAGGCAATTCGGCGAGCGTTTTCCGCAAGGCTTCGGGCGTGTGCAGTGGATCGCTTTCGTTCGCGGAATTTTCTTCGGCGGAGTTGTCAGAATTTTCCAGCGCCCAGCGTTCGCGCTTGTTGAGTTCGCGGCGGTGGCGCAGGCCGAAGTTAATGGCTACACGGCGAGCGATGGTGTTGACCCAGCCGGAAAACTTCGCGCCATCACCGAGCAGCCACAGCCGCCGATAGGCGCGGATAAACGCCTCCTGCGTGACTTCCTCCGCGAGCGCGGCGTCGCCCAACCGACTCCACGCGACGGCATAAACACGGCGCTCGTGGCGTTCGACGAGTTCGCGGTAGCGTTCCGCATCGCCGCGCCGCACGGCTGCGACCGCCTGTTCGTCTTGCTGTGTGAGGAGGCTGGCTTCGAATTGCATCTTCACCGGGAAGACAACAGTAGAATGAAATTGTTACAAGGTAAACGGGCACGAAGCGGGCTGGTTTGCGTATCTGCTCGTAAGCTTGTGGTGTTTCGGCGTTCCTACGAGCCGCCACTACGAAGTCAAATCATGTGGCAAAACATTGCATCGCGGAGCTTTGGCTCGAACCAGGTGCTTTTGGGCGGCATGATGCCGCTCGCGTCGGCAATGGCCATCAAATCTTCAATGCTCGTGGGGAACATGGAGAAGGCGCAGGCGTATTCGCCGCTATCCACCAGTTTCTCCAGTTCCGCCGTGCCGCGAATGCCGCCGACGAAGTTGATGCGCTTGCTCGTGCGCGGGTCGTCGATGCCGAAGATTGGCGCGAGCACGTGTTTTTGCAACAACGTCACGTCAAGTTTTTCGATCGGGTCTTTTGTCGCGGCNNGTAAAACCCGAATTCGTGTTTGCGGGCGGGCCTGGCAGCACCGTTCGGTGGGATGATGAAAACGGCGTCGAGCTTTTGCCGCAGCGCATCGGGCGTCAGGCCGTTGAGGTCTTTCAACACGCGGTTGTAGGGAAGAATCTGCATCTGGTTGTGCGGAAATATGACGGCGAGGAAACAACCGCTGTGGCCAGCGCCTTTTCGCGCCTGATAAACCCGCGAGGCAGCGGCGCTGCGGTGATGGCCATCGGCAATGTAAAGAAACGGAATCCGCGCAAATTCCTTTTCGATGAGTTGAATGGTCGTTGAATCGCGAATCACCCAGGCTGTGTGGCGCACTCCATCCTTGGCGGTAAAGTCGATTTCGGGCGCTTCGCAGATTTGCTTCGCGGTCAATTCGTCGATGGTTGCGACGGCGCGGTAGGTCAGGAAGACCGGGCCGGTTTGCGCGTTGAGCGTTTCGATGTGGCGAAGGCGGTCGTCCTCCTTGTCAGGCCGCGTCAGCTCATGTTTCTTGATGATACCTTCAAGATACTCCTCACAACTGGCCGCCGCCACCAATCCCACCTGGCGATGTTGACCCATGATCTGGCGGTAGAGATAAAAGCAGGGTTGAGTGTCCTGCTTGAGCGCGCCGTCGCGGATCAGTTTCGTGAAGTTTTCTTTTCCCTTCGCATAAACTTCCGGCGCGTAAAGG
>PLJQ01000516.1:8550-9133 GCA_003140275.1 Limisphaerales bacterium | reverse complement strand
CACCTGCCGACATCCCAAAAAAAACCTTCAACTTGCCGCGCTTCTGCTTCGCGTCCTCCTTTTGGATGGCCGCCAGCAGCGCGTCAGGATTGGGTCGGACTTCATCGCTCACGAATTCACCTTAACGAATCCAGTGTCAAGTTCAGCATTAAAACTGCGATGGTTCACAACATGGATTTGGAAGTAACCAAGTCCACAAGGGCAATTGGTCGTTATCGGCGATTTCGGTCCGCGTAGTTTTCGTATGCGGAGTGGCCTCGTCGTGTTTCGGTGTTCCGCAGTGTTCGCCCAACGCGGACTCAAAGTCGTGTTGCGTCACGTTGACCGGCACGAAAACAATCACCACCTGGTTCATAATCTGTCCAA
This sequence comes from Limisphaerales bacterium, assembly GCA_003140275.1. Classification (GTDB taxonomy): domain Bacteria; phylum Verrucomicrobiota; class Verrucomicrobiia; order Limisphaerales; family PALSA-1396; genus PALSA-1396. Next base: position 8,767 of record PLJQ01000516.1, on the reverse strand, counting down.
TGCAAGGTTCAGTTGCAAAACGTTCACCCCTGGCTCGCCGAGAAATCCGAGGTCCGGGCCGTCGGTGTTCTTTTGAATCAACGCCCGCAGTTTGTCTTCGGTGAGATTGCGAGCTTTGGCGACGCGGGCGGTTTGCAGTTCGGCATTGCGCGTACCGATGTGCGGGTCGAGGCCGCTGCCTGATGCGGTGACGGCATCGGCGGGGACGGAGTCGGTT
>PLJQ01000516.1:8191-8514 GCA_003140275.1 Limisphaerales bacterium | reverse complement strand
AGGGACGCGGGTGAAAATATTTCCCGGCGGTGAAACCCTGGCCGAGAAGCTTCGAGCCACGCACGGTTCCGTTCTTGTCCACGATCAGACTCCCATTGGCCTTGTCGCGAAAGACAGCCTGGCTGATGCCGAAGACGACCAGCGGGTACATTCCACAGCAGACGACGGCGAGAATGATGGTGGACATTATTGCCCCACGAATTTCAGAAAATAATTCTTTCATAGGATTAGACAAGTTTGAAGGCAGTGATAATGACATCGATCAGTTTGATGCCAATGAAAGGGATGATGACGCCACCCACGCCATAGATGAGCAGGTTGCG
>PLJQ01000516.1:0-8094 GCA_003140275.1 Limisphaerales bacterium | reverse complement strand
ACCATGTTGCCGGCTTCGCGCGCGGCTTGAGTGCCGGTGTTCATCGCCACGCCCACGTCGGCTTGGGCCAGCGCTGGGGCATCGTTCGTACCGTCGCCCGTCATCGCAACGAGATGACCGGCGGTTTGTTCTTCGCGGATGCGATTCAGCTTTTGTTCCGGCGTGGCCTGCGCCATGAAATCGTCCACGCCGGCTTCGGCAGCAATGGCCGCGGCGGTGAGCGCGTTGTCGCCCGTAATCATCACCGTGCGGATACCCATTTTGCGAAGATGCGCAAACCGTTCCTTGATGCCGCCCTTCACTACATCTTTCAAATGAACGACGCCCAGGACTTCGCGACCTTCCGCGACGACGAGCGGCGTTCCGCCGGTGCGAGAAATTTCGTCAACCCCCTGGCTGACCTCTTTCGGAAATGTGCCGCCCAAGCGATCCACGTAGGCACGGATGGCTTCCGCCGCGCCTTTGCGGATGGCACGGGCCGGCTGACCGTCGCGTTCGGCGAAATCCACACCGCTCATGCGCGTCTGCGCGGTGAACGGGATGAACTTTGCGTGCAGCTCGGACACCTCACGCGCGCGCAGGTTGAACTTCTCTTTCGCCAGAACCACGATGGAACGGCCTTCGGGTGTTTCGTCGGCAAGCGACGCGAGTTGCGCGGCATCGGCGAGGCGCTCCGGCTTGATGCCCGACGCGGGCAGAAATGCCGTGGCCATGCGATTGCCGAGGGTGATGGTGCCAGTCTTGTCGAGCAGCAGCACATCCACGTCGCCGGCCGCCTCCACGGCGCGCCCGCTCATCGCCAGAACATTGCACTGGAGCACGCGATCCATGCCGGCAATGCCGATGGCGCTCAGCAGTCCGCCGATGGTCGTGGGAATCAAACAAACCAGCAGCGCAATCAGAACCGGAACGGAGAATACTGCGGCAGAATAGATGCCGAACGGTTTCAATGTCACACAGACAAGCAGGAAAATGAACGTCAACGCAGCGAGCAGAATGGTCAGCGCGATTTCGTTGGGCGTCTTCTGGCGTTGCGCGCCTTCGACCAGCGCAATCATGCGATCCAGGAAGCCGCCGCCTCTATCCATGGTGACGCGAATAACAATGCGGTCGCTGAGGACGCGCGTGCCGCCGGTGACAGCGCTCCGGTCGCCGCCGCTCTCACGGATGACCGGCGCGGATTCGCCGGTGATGGCCGCTTCGTCCACGCTGGCGATGCCATCGATCACATCGCCGTCGGCAGGAATCACATCGCCCGCTTCGCACACCACGGTATCGCCTTTTTGCAAATCCGGAGCGGGGACTTTTTCTTCCCGGCCGTTGCGCAAGCGTCGCGCCATCGTTTCCTTCCGCGCTTTTCGCAGGCTGGCCGCTTGGGCTTTGCCCCGGCCTTCGGCCACCGCCTCCGCAAAATTGGCGAAGAGCACCGTGAACCACAGCCAGATCGCGAGTTGCGCGATAAAGCCGCGTTCGGTGGGTGAGGTGAAAATGCCGACGGTGGTCAGCGCCGCGCCGACCATGGTCACGAACATGACCGGATTCTTGACCATCAGGCGCGGGTCGAGCTTCTTGAACGAATCCCCAATCGCCGGGCCGGCAATGTTCCAGTCAAAGAGGGATGGAGCTTTTTGCTTCATAAGAAATTGGGGAGTTGGTTGTACCGTGACTCGAAATGGACGAATGAAACACTCGCCCTCACCCCGGCCCTCTCCCCCAAGAGAGGGAGCGCGTGGGTACGTCCTGAATCACTCGGACGCCGTGTTTGCAGCCGGCGGCTTGCTAACATTCCGTTCGGAGAGAGAGCGCCAACCCAGCGCATCCGCTCGACCAGAGAGCGGCGAATGGTTCTCCCTCTCCAGGGTCAGAGGGCCGGGGTGAGGGTGGAACAGCGATTCATACCTGGCAGTCCTTTTCGGTGCATTTTAAAACAGTTTTCCCTGAAGGTTTAGGAAGTGCTCTACGATCGGCCCCAACGTCAGCGCCGGAAGAAAGTTCAACGCGCCGACCAGCAGGACGGTGCCGAGCAGCAGCACCACGAACGTGCCGCCCGCGACCGGGAACGTGCCGGCGCTGGGCGGGGCGATTTTCTTTTGCGCCAGCGAACCGGCCATCGCCAGAATCGGCACGATCATCAGGAAGCGACCGATCAACATCGCCAGACCGATGGTCGTGTTGTACCAGGGCGTGTTGGCGCTCAGGCCGGCGAAGGCGCTCCCGTTGTTGCCGTTGGCTGAACTGTAGGCGTAAAGCATTTCGCTCAGCCCGTGCGGGCCGGCGTTGTTCAGCCCGTCCAGTCCCCACTTGCTGACGGACGCCCACGCGGAAAAGCCGAGGATGGATACTGCGAGCACCAGCAGCGCGAGCATCGCCATTTTCACCTCGTAGGATTGGATTTTCTTGCCGAGATATTCGGGCGTGCGCCCGACCATCAAGCCGGCGATGAAAACGGCGATCACGACGAACACGAGCATCCCGTAAAGTCCTGCGCCTACACCGCCGATGATGATTTCGCCAAGTTGAATGTTGAACAACGGAACGAAACCACCGAGCGCCGTGAACGAATCGTGCATTGAATTGACTGCGCCGCACGACGCGTCGGTAGTGACCGTGGCGAACAACGCGGAGTTGAAGATGCCGAAGCGGACTTCCTTGCCCTCCATGTTGCCGTCCGCCACTGCAACGCCGAGCTTCTGGTGAATCGGATTGCCCGCCGCCTCCGCCCACCAGCACAGCAACGTGCCTGCGAGGAACAGCGCCATCATGGCCGCCCACACAGACCAGCCGTGGGCCTGGTTCTTTGTCATGCGGCCAAGGTAGTAGGTCAGCCCGCTGCCGATGGCGAAGATGGAGAGCATCTGGAGGAAGTTGGACAGCGGCGTGGGATTCTCGAACGGATGTGCCGCGTTCGCGTTCGCGTAGCCGCCGCCGTTCGTGCCGAGCATTTTGATGGCGACCTGCGAGGCCATCGGGCCTTGCACGATGGTTTGCTCATCCACTATCTGATCCACCATGACCGGCATGTTGGTCATGACCGGCTGGCCTTTTGCGTCGAGTTGCGGCACTTCCATCATCACCGCGACGCCATTGGTCATGACCGGCTGCCCTTTTGCGTCCAACTTGGGCGCTTGAACCATCACTGCCACGTTGGTCGTCACGGGCTGGCCTTTGTCGTCGGTCTTGGCAACTTGAATGGTGAAAGACTCCGTAAGCTTGGTTTTGGTGTAGGGCTTGAAGTTTTGGATCATGCCTTGCGACACGAGGATGACCGCGAACACCACACAGATCGGCAGCAGCAGATAATAGGTGACGCGCACCAGGTCCACCCAGAAGTTGCCGATTGTCCTGGCTGAGTGCCGCGCAATGCCGCGGACCAACGCCGCAGCGATGGCGATGCCCGTGGCGGCAGAAACGAAGTTGTGAAATGCCAACCCGACCATCTGTGAGAGATACGACATCGTGGTTTCGCCGACGTAGCTCTGCCAATTGGTGTTGGTGGTAAAACTGACGGCGGTGTTGAAAGCGAGATCGGGACTCAGCGAGCCGAGTCCTTGGGGATTCAACGGCAACAAATGCTGCAACCGCAAAATGGCGTAGGTGAACAGGCACCCGACCAAACTGAACAGCAGCATGGCACATGTGTATTGCTTCCAATCGTGCTCCTTTTCCGCCTTCACCCCCATCAGACGATAGGTGAGCCGCTCGAGCGGTTGCAGCACGGGATCGAACCAGGTTCGGCCGTTGGCGTCGAGCACCTGCATGAGATAAAGCCCCATCGGCTTCGTGATCGCCGCGAGCGCGACGACGTAGAGGAGGAGTTGCAGCCAGCCTGAAGTTTGCATGGTGTTTCCTCAGAATTTCTCCGGCCGGATCATGGCCACAAACAGGTAAATGAACAGCAACAGCGCAACGATGCCCACAATGATGGTTTCCATAAGTGCTCCTACAGTTTTTCGCAAAAGCGGACGTAAAAGCCGCTGACGACGAAGAACGCCACCATGATGCCGGTGAAAATTAAATCGTTCATGGCAGCAATATGCCGCGCCGCATCAGAGAGGGGTAATCAAAATGGGAGCGGTGGGCGTTAAAAAGTTATCAAAACTCGGTTGGCAGACAGGGAATTAACGCAAAGGCTTGACGTGAAGACGTAACCAAACCCTTTGGAGTACGGCGGGCAATGAGTGCCACGCCGCTTTGGATGGCGGTCGTGCGTTCGATCTTTATTTGTTGTACTTCTTTTGTGAAAGCGGTGTCGCCGCTGCGCTCTGCCACCGCACTCCAAAATCTTTGAAAATGTCGATGCACTCGCCGTCGAGTTGGCCGCACCACGATTTGGTATTTCAATCACGGCAAATCAATGTTAGTCAAACGCCATGTCCAACCGGAATCTCCCGCGACGTAAATTTATCAAACTGTCCGCTGCCAGCGCGGGGATGCTGACCTTGGGCCTGCAAGGATGTCAGTCATTTTCACGAGGCCGAAATAGTTATCGTCTGGCGACATTCAGCGCGGACGTTACGCCACCCATGGGTCATCCGTTGATGGGTGGAGGTATTGCGCCGGCGCAAAAGGTTGACGATCCGTTGTCGGCGCGCGGAATCGTCCTGCTGGGCGCGGGCAAACCGCTGGTGCTGGTGTCGGTGGACTGGTGTGAAATTCGCAACGACGCCTACGAGCGCTGGCGCACGGTGCTGGCAGACGCGGCGCAGACCGGGAAAGAGCGTGTGCTGGTGACGTGTGTCCACGTTCACGACGCGCCGATTGCGGATTTGGAAGCGGAGCGGATTCTGCGTGAGCACAAAGCCGCCGGAAGCATTTGCGATCCGGATTTTCACGAGCGGGCGGTGCAGCGCGTGGGAAAAGCGTTGCGTGAAAGCCTTCGGTCACCGCGCCACATCACGCATTTCGGCATCGGTCAGGCGAAGGTTGAAAAAGTTGCATCGAACCGGCGTTTCCCCGGCGCGGACGGGAAAACTTCTTTCAGTCGAACCAGTTCCACACGCGACCCGCGGGCGCACGAACAACCGGAAGGCACGATTGATCCCTGGCTCAAGACGCTGAGCTTTTGGGACGGCAACCAGCCCGTAGCAGCATTGACCTTTTACGCCACCCACCCGATGAGCTATTACGGCAAGGGCGGCGTCTCGGATGATTTCGTCGGGTTGGCGCGACGACGGCGACAATCGGATGACCCGAAGGTTTTCCAGATTTACATCTCCGGCTGCAGCGGCAACGTCACCGCCGGTAAATACAACGACGGCTCGCCGGAAAATCGCCCTATGCTTGCTGTCCGCGTTTACCAGGCAATGGCGGCGGCGTGGAGGGACAGCAAACGTCATCCACTCGAACCGGTGAACTGTCGCGTCGTGCCCTTGCAAATGGCGACGCGCAACGACGCAGCTTTTACCGTTGAAGGTCTCACCAGGAGATTGGCGACCGACCCAAAGCCGTTCGGTCAATGTCTGGCCGCGCTGGGATTGAGCTGGCGGAAGCGGGCTGACGCCGGACTCAAGATTGATGTGCCAGTGATGGATTTCGGCGGTGCGCAGTTGNNGCGGAATCGTACGTTTAGTTTCAATTGCTCGCGCAACGACTGCGGCCGGATTCGTTTGTTTGCGTTGCCGGCTACGGTGAGTGCGCGCCGGGTTACATTCCGATCGAAAAAGCGTGGGCCGAGAATGACACCAACCTTGGTGATTGGTGCTGGGTCGCGCCCGGCGCGGAGCAGGCGATGGCCGCGGTCCTCGAAGCGGCGTTGAAGAATTCGCCGGGCAACCGTCGATGAAGACTTCATCTATTTTTCCTTCACAAAAAAATCGACTATCGGGTGTGACTGGTCTTTACTAAAGACGTTCAATCGAACCATGAATGTAATTGCCGGTAAGATTTTTTTGGGCCTTGCGTTTTTGCTCTCGCCGCTGGTTTGGTCCGGGCTGGCAGCAGGTGAAATCCACATCGAGCGCATCTTTGGTCCGGAAGTGAAGACCGGCCCTTACAAACACCCGGCGCGCATGACGCAATTCCAGAATGGCGACTTCTATCTCGTTTATTACGGCGGCGAGGGCGAGTACGCCAACGACACGGCGGTGTTCGGATCGCGCTTGAAAAAGGGTGAGAGCCAATGGTCGCCGCCGCGTGTCATTGCCAAAGACCCTTTCCGCTCGCTCGGAAACGGAGTCATCTGGCAGTCGCCGGACGGCTTGGTCTGGTTGTTTTACGTCGTCCGCTTTGGCGAAACCTGGTCGAGTTCCCGCGTGCAAGCGAAAGTTTCCAGGGACAACGCCGAGACCTGGTCGGATGCGTTCCCGCTCCATCTTGAAGAAGGCATGATGGTCTGCAACAAACCCATTGTGCTGAACAACGGGAATTATCTGTTGCCGCTGTATCGCGAGACCGGAGCCGACAAGGAGAAAACGGGGGCGGACTGCACCGGATTATTTCTGCGGTTCGACGTGAAAAAGCAACAGTGGAGCGAAACTGGTCGGATCCGCTCCGTTACCGGCAACATTCAACCCGCCGTGGCGCAACTGACTGATGATCACCTCGTGGCCTATTGCCGGCGCGGCGGCGATTATGAGCCAACCACCAACGGATATCTGGTTCGGGCTGAATCCCACGATGGCGGACAGACCTGGAGCGAAGGGAAAAACTGCCAGTTTCCCAATCCCAATGCCGCGGTGGATTTTCTCAAATTGAATAACGGCCATCTGTTGCTGATCTACAACGACAGCATGAACGACCGCACACCGCTCACGGCGGCCATTTCCACGGACAACGACAAAACGTATCCGCACCGGCGCAACATCGCCATTGGGGACTTCGATTACGCCTACCCCATCGCCACGCAGGCGCAGGATGGCAAGATTCACGTCATCTACACCTCGCACGGACGCACCGTGATCAACTGCGCCGTGTTCGATGAGGCATGGGTTTTTGAAAGCAGACAACCGACAAAATGAAGGCAATCAACCTGTGAGCACCCATCCCAACACGAACCCTGGACTGATCGAAAAACTGAAAGCGGTCGATAGCCCTACTCTCTCCAATGCCATTGAGACGTTGAAACTTCGGCCGCACGCCGAGGGATTTACCCCGCTGCAAGTCCGCTGCTTGTTCCCGGAACTGGGCCGCATGTGCGGCTACGCGGTCACGGCTCACGTCGAAACGGTCACGCAAATGCATCCGACCCGGGAAAGCACTTTTCTGGAATTATTCCAGTCGGTCGACGACTCACCCAAACCGGCAGTCGTGGTCTTTCAGGAAATCGGCGGCCACGGCGATTACGCGGCGCATTGCGGCGAGGTGATGGCGACGATCTTCACTCGGCTCGGTGCCGCGGGCTTGGTGAGTGATTGCGGGGTGCGCGACGTGCCGGAGGTGCGGGCGTTGCGCTTCCATTATTTTGCCCGCGGCGCCGTCGTCAGTCATGCGAGCTTCCGGATCGTCCGCGTCGGGGTGCCAGTCCAGGTTCACGGTCTGGCGATCCAGCCCGGCGATTTGCTGCATGGCGACGAAAATGGCCTGCTGAAAATTCCCCATGCCGCGTGCGACAATTTATTCGCTGCCGTCGAACGAGTGCGGACGCGGGAAAAGAAGTTGATGGATTCCGTGCGGGGGCCCGGATTTTGCGTCGATGAACTCAAAGGCCGCTTCATTGAATGATCCCCGCGATCCGCGGAAGTGATTCGAAGGTCAATTCACCCGGTCATGTTGATGTCCAGATGCGACTGGCGCTCACCGAAAGCCTTCCCGCTTGATTCCTCACCCGCCGCGTTTCATACTGCGAACGAATTGAAAAAATTATCATGAGCACTATTCCCATTCGTGTGGCGGTCACGGGCGCCGCGGGCCAGATCGGTTACTCGCTGCTTTTCCGCATCGCTTCCGGCGCGATGTTCGGACCGGGCCAGGCGGTCATTCTCCACCTGATCGAAATTGAGCCGGCGCTGCCCGCGCTCAACGGCGTGGTGATGGAGCTGGACGATTGCGCGTTTCCGTTGCTCCAGGGCGTCGTGGCGACCGCCCATCTCGACGAGGGATTTCGCGGCGTGAACTGGGCGCTGCTCGTCGGCGCCGTGCCGCGCAAGGCCGGCATGG
>PLJQ01000319.1 GCA_003140275.1 Limisphaerales bacterium | reverse complement strand
TCCCGGGGCGATCCCAAGTCAGTTTCTGCCCCATGCGCGACGCGACGTTTCCCAGAAGCAAAGTCTCGGTGACCAGACCCTCGAATTCGAAGTTTCCTCCGGGCTTCACTTTGCCGCCCTTGCAGGCGTCCAGCCATTCGCGTTCGTTGCCCGGCGACCGGGGCAGCGTTTTGGGCGGCTGTTTGTAGCTGTCCATTTTCGATTGAGGAATGAGTTTTGGATTGCCGCCGTTAAATGTGCAGATAATTTTTCCGCGATCTCCCACGAACAGCATCCCTTCGTCCTCTTGTTCTGCTTCGTTCTTCAGCGGACGATTTTCTTCCAGCTCCTCGGGTCGCGCCGGTTTCAGACCGCCGTCATACCAGGTGAATTTCACCGGAGGCATGTCGCCACGCGCCGGAAAGTTGTAGTGGATGATCGAGGCCATGGGATAGGTCTCTTCGTAGCGATCCGTGGAACTCGCTTCCACGCTGAGCGGCGCCTCCAACTTCAAAACACGAAAGATGGTGTCGAAGCTATACGACCCCATGTCGCCCAGAGCGCCGCAACCGAAGTCCGCCCACCCGCGCCAGACAAAGGGCAGGTAAGCATGGTGGAAGGGCCGCTGCGGCGCCGGACCTAACCACAGGTCCCAATCCAAGCCCTCGGGCACAGGTTCGGATTCCTTGGGACGTTCCACGCCTTGAGCCCAGAAGGGACGGCTCGACCAGTTGATCACCTGCCGCACCGGCCCAATGGCGCCATCCCAAATCCATTCACAACAGGTGCGGATGGAATCGGTGGAATGCCCCTGGTTGCCGAGTTGGGTGACGACTTTGTGATCGCGGGCGGCTTTCATCAGCGCGCGCACTTCGTGGATCGAGTGAGCCATCGGCTTTTCACAATAGACGTGTTTGCCCATTTTCAGCGCCCGCATGGCGGCCACGGCGTGCGTGTGGTCTGGCGTGGAGACGACCACTGCATCGATTGTCTTGCCCATCTGGTCGAACATGCGGCGGAAATCCTGGAACTGTTTCGCCTCGGGATATTTGCTCCCCGCCGCGGCGAGACGCTGGGAATCCACATCGCAAAGCGCGGCGATGTTTTCAGCGGTCATCACTCGCTCATTGAGGTTGTCGCCGCCGCGCCCGCCCACGCCGATGAACGCCAGGTTGAGTTTCTTGTTGGGCGAATCGGCGCCGCGCAGTCCGAGCACATAGCTCGGCAGGATGGAGAACGTGGCGACAGCTGTCGTGGTGCGGCGGAGAAAACTGCGCCGCGAGGTTCGGAGAATTTTTGCTTTCATAGTTTTGATCTGTGTTTGCGCGGCGTTGCGGGTTGCTATGGACATGCCGTGACTCTAGTCCCCATAGGGTCGGTCGTCCAGCCAATCGCCAGTCCCGGATCGCCGCCTTCACGTTCGATGACCCCGCCGGGAAAGAATTCCTGCATGCCGCTGCGCCAAGGCACTTGGTGAGCCAGTCTTGAATGACGCCACATCATTTCCAAAACTGCCACCACCGTTTCCTGGGTGGGTTTTGCCATGCCTCAAAGCGCCGGCTGACCACAGGCGCAAGCTTATCATAGTTGTCCCAAGTGTCAGCGACATGCCAGAAGCTGGGCAGTCCACTAACCAACACTCGCTTGTAATCCGCGAAATAGTCGCCGCGCTTTCCGGTGTCGTCTGCGTAATATTGCTGGGCGAACGCATTGCCCTCGACATTTAAATCTTTCTCGGCGAACTTTTCGTTGCACGCCGCCTCGAAGAACTGCCGCCCAGTAAGTTCACGCCGTCGTAACCTGGCCAGCAGCTCCGCCGAGCGTTGCTGGTGAAAGCCATTCTCCAAGCCGTTCAGGACAGCCCATGCGAGGAACATGCCGATGTGCGTGCCGGCATGTCCTGGCGGAAGCGGCTCGTTCTCGGTGCTGTAATCGTTATCGGCGCGGTCGTATGACATGAGTGTGCGAGCAAAATGCTAGCACGCCGGCACAGTTGGGCAAGGCGAACGATCAAATTCACCTTGAGTGTCGCCTCCGTGCCGAAATAATCTCGGCTGTATGAATACGGACGAGAACCAATTCTCCGTTATCCGGCCACGTTTGATTCCAAGCACCACCTCCAACGCGATGAAAACGCGACGCGATTTTCTAAAGCACATCGCCACCGGCGTTATCGCGGCCCCGTGGGTCATGTCGGCGCTTGCCCGTGAACCCGCCCGGCGCAAACGCATGGCCATCGTCACAACGGAATGGCGCTTCCACTCCCATGCCTGGCACATGGGCGAACGCTTCCTCGTCGGCTATCCCAGCGGCGGCGTCTGGCATCGTCCGCCAATCGACGTCGTGTCGGCCTACGTGGATCAATTTCCCGAAAACGACATGAGCCGGCTACGCGCCAAAGAGTTTGGATTCACGATTTATCCGACCGTTGCCGAGGCGCTGCGCTGCGGCGGAAAACAATTGGCGGTGGACGCCGTGCTCATCATCGGAGAACACGGCAATTACCCCAAGAGTGAGTGGGGACAAACCAAATACCCGCGCTATGAATTCTTCAAGCAAGTCACCGACATTTTTCGACGGGACGGACGCACCGCTCCCGTGTTCAACGACAAACATCTCTCCTGGAAATGGGAATGGGCGGCCGAGATGGTTGAGTTGTCGCGCACGATGAAGTTTCCTTTCCTGGCCGGCTCCTCACTGCCCGTCACCTGGCGCATGCCGTCCATCGAGATGCCATATGGCGCGAGTTTGCAGGAGGTCATGTGTGTGGCGATTGGCGGTGTGGACAGTTACGACTTCCATGCTTTGGAAGTGATCCAGTGCATGGTGGAACGACGGCGCGGTGGAGAAACCGGAGTCGTCGCTCTTCAGGCATTGCGTGGCGATGCGGTCTGGCGAGCGATGGACGCCGGTTCATGGTCCGCCGGAGGGTGGGAACCGAAACTGTTTGAAGCCTGTCTTTCGAGAAGTCAAACGCTCACCCAGCCGCCCACTTACAGTCATCGTTACCCTACGAACGCTCAGATTCGCGAGTTCGTGAAAGAGCCAATCGCTTATCGGTTTGAATACGCGGACGGTTTGAAAGCCACGATGCTGTTGATGAATGGATTGGTCAACGACTTCAACTTTGCCGCGCGACTGAAGGGGCAAGCGACCCCGCTATCCGCCCTGTTTTACTTGCCATCAACCCCGAACGTCGCTTATTCCGCCGGGCTCATGTCCCAAGCCGAGCGCATGTTTGTGACCGGCAAAGCGCCCCATCCAATCGAGAGGACGCTGCTCACGACCGGCCTCGTTGCTGCCGGAATGCAATCCCTCGCCGCCGGTCAAAAGCGGATTGAAACCCCGCACCTTGCCGTGCGCTACCACGCGCCTCGTGAATCCACTTTTTTGAGATCATAGGTGGAACGATTCTGTAAAGAAATGGAGCGCAAGCTTCGCGGCGTCGCTTCAGATTTTGAATGTCGTTATGTCGAAGCCGGGAGTCGCTTGTTCGGATGTTTCGCCGAGGGTCCTGCGGATCAAGTTGAGCAAGCCCTCGTGTTCAATCGGTTTGCGGAAAAAGGCTACGGCGCCCGCGTTCAGGGAGCGTTTTTCATATTTCACCTGGTCGCCGCCGGTGATGATGATGAAGGGGATATTCTTCGCCTCCTGGATGTGTCGCAACCAGTCCATAATGAGAAAGACGTCCGACGCCACGCCGCCGTGCCCCACATTTGTATAAATTTTCCATCAAACTCGAAAAAGCTTTCCCGCGCCGTTGCTTCTGATCTCGTTGCTTACAGACGGCGTGCAAATTTGTCGGCAAGCAACCAACTGTCGCCTTGGTAGCGTGGCGCATCGCTTGCAAAAAAAAGCACTGAATCGGCGTGAGTACAGCGCTTATCAGAAGGCAGGTTGCGATTGGAAAGTGGAAGCTGAAATTGTCCCTCATAAAGTGAAGGTCGCCAGGCAGGCGTCCTAGCCAACTCTTACTCATACCCGTCTATAATAACACGCTGATCACCGCTGTGACCAGGCCAACGATCACCAATATTTTGCCCAAGTTGTTCATACCGCCGCAAATTTACTCTTTTGTTTGCCGTATTGGAATTTCCTCCCAACCGCGCGTGATGTCAGTCTGCACAACGCGACTCCGCTGGCCTACTGGATTTCGTGAACATCGTGCAACACACCACGGGGAATGCAGACGACCAGCACCTTCAGATTGCCCCACGCCTTATGCTTGACGCCGCGCGGTACGTAAACAACAACGCCCTCGCTCAATTCGATCTCGCTGCCATCAAGCTGCATCCGGCCCTGACCGACGATGACGTAGTATATCTCGTCGGTGCGCTCGTGGTAATGCAGTTTGGCGTCGGCGATTTCGAGGTGATGCACCTCAGCCGCCGCGCTGTCCTTTTCTTCGATCAGGGGACGGATCTGCCCACACGTTTCGGCCCACGGAATCACATCAGCCTGGTCTCGCCGGATGTAGGTGAGTGTTTGGTTCATACTCTGACTGTTTGGTAAGGTTGATTGCTGCTGCCGCCTATCGTCAAAGATCGGACCCTATCGTGCAACCAGGAAAGAGGAGCGGGGGACAGACAACTCGAACGCAGGCAATGGCTGTTAAAAAGAGAAAGGCCGGACAACAGGTCCGGCCTTTTCACACACGCACACTTGAGAACAAAGTGCGCTAACACGCCATTACCTTAACCGAACCTAATTGCCCTGCCAGTCACCAGTACTGGTGACAGCCGACCACGGGATAATATACTTCCCAAACGCAGATAGTTTTTAATACCATGCTGACCAATGTTTTATCACCGGAAACGGACTTTGAATCGACAGGCAAGATTGTACCGCTTCAATTCAGGCCGAAACAAAAGCGAAAACCAGTGACCTTAATTGTCGGTATCGTCTGCAAAGATCAAATCGTTATCGCGAGCGATAGTCGCACGACTTTTCCATCGCACATTCAAGAGGACACCAAAAAAATCAGTGTATTGGAATTCAAATGCGGAAAGGCGTTGGTTGCCCATGCTGGATTTACTGCTTTATCTGGTGACGCAATCGACATTTTGACTCAAAGAGCAGCAAATTTTGACCCAAAACACTTTCGGGATTTACCCGAACTAGCGCAGACAGTACTGAATGAACTGTACGTGCGACAGGCATCGGTTTACAAAGAATCACAACGAGACAGCATTCATAGCTTTATGCGCGACAATGTAGGCTTTGCTCTGATACTTGCCTTTTTCCACGAACGAAAGCCTTACATTTATACGTTGAATTTCCCCATGTTGAGCATTGAAAAAGCAACAACTCACTTTGCCGCTACTGGACAGGGAGAAACATTGGGAGCCTATTTAATGAAAGAATACACCGATCCGGGAATGGATTCAGAACTTGGAATTGCGGTTGCCGTTTACGTTGTGGAAACAGTAGGGAAGCACGATAAAACCGTTGGCGGCCCTACGAGAGTCGGCATAGTTGAAAATCCATCTCACATATCAGCCGCCGACGCATTGGCTTTTCCTCCTCCGCCTTTCGGATTGCATAGCTATGAAGTCTTACGGGAGCGATGTTATTTGCTTTCTGAAAACAATGTCGCTGAAATCGCAAGCGTTGTAACTAAGGTCGGCGCAGCAATGAAGCAAAGCCAAAATAAAAAACTTAAAGCAGAACTCCGACGCCAATCAGAAAAGAAAATCAAGAAAATGCTCGGGGATGACTATTACAGTGACGAGCCGGATAAAAAACCCCGCAAGAAAAACCCGCCCTAGTTTTCATTTACTAAAGATTAAGGTACAGAAAATCTTCAAATTTTGCATCATCCGACAGGTGGGTATTCAAGGACAGGAGTATTTCGTCAAGATCGCTGGGTTTTTGCTCTTCGGCTTTGTGGTTAATGAATAAAACGATTTCACTGGCGTCTCATAGG
>PLJQ01000340.1 GCA_003140275.1 Limisphaerales bacterium | reverse complement strand
GATACGGTGTCAATCTGCACCCCCGTGTCGGGGGTCTTCAAAATAAGGCTTGCATTGCCTACGAGAAGTTTGTTTCTTTGAAAAGCGAGTATGCGATCGGGTTTAACAACGCAGCAGCACAGGATGGCCAAGGCCATCGCCGCATACTTGATGCTCGCGTTGTGGTGTATAACCGCTGCGCTGGTTGTTTCGCCGAAACTCCATCATTTACTACACAAGGACTCGCAGACATCGACTCACCAATGCCTCGTCACTCAGTTGACAAAGAGTGCGCCGTTGGCAGGAGGGGCACAAATTGTGGTTGCCATGCCCGCTCCAGTATGCGTTTGGCTGTTCTGCAGCGAGGTTCAATATTTCCCCGTTTCAGATTATCGGGTTTCGCCTAGTCGCGCTCCTCCTTCCGTTTCTTCTTCAATCAGGGTTATTGGTTAGAGTCGGGTTTAACGACTCCCGCCCTGTTCTCCTAACCAACAGCCTCCATTGTTCCCCGACCAAGGGAGTCTTGTACCTTTCGTGGACCCCGCAGGTGTACACGAGTTTTGAAGAAGAATTATGAAATTAGAATTGAAAATTAATGTCAGAAATCGAGTCAGTTGGAAAAAGAATAATTACCGTCACCTTTCTTATCGCGCTGCAATAGTGCTGGCCTCGCTGGCCGGCGGCGGCGTGGCCATAGCGCAGACCAATTCGCCTGCCCGTAGCGCAGTGGCTCTCGATGCGGGAAGTTCAACCAACGTCACCCAATTGGGAGATGTGGTTGTCGTTGGCAAGTTGGACAAGGCGCGCAATCAAATCGTGCCCGATTTGGGCGCGACGGCCTACACGATCAACAAGGATCAAATCGCGTCCCTCTCGCAGGGCGGCAACGCGCCGATGAACCAGGTGATTCTGCGTGCGCCGGGCGTGGCGCAGGATTCGGCGGCAAACGGCGACCTGCATGTCCGCGGCGAGCACGCGAACTTGCAATACCGCATCAACGACGTGCTGCTGCCGGAAGGCATCACCGGATTCGGGCTGGAACTCGATCCGCGTTTTGTGGAAAGCATGAAACTCATCACCGGCTCGCTGCCGGCGCAATACGGCTTCCGCACGGCGGGCGTCGTGGACATCCAGACCAAGAGCGGCGCGTTTGAGAACGGCGGCGAAGTGGAAATGTATGGCGGCAGTTACGACACGATCCGGCCGAGCTTTGAATACGGCGGCACGCAGGGAAACTTGAGCTACTTCGTGGACGGCAGCTACGACCACAACGCCCTTGGCATCGAAAATCCCACGTCGAGCCACAACGCGATCCACGACGTGACGGATCAGGGCAAGATGTTTTCGTATCTGTCCTACATTCTGGACGACACAAGCCGCGTCAACGTGATGTTGAGTGCTTCCGACAGCAACTTTCAAGTACCCAACACGCCGGGATTGCCGCCAGGAACTACGCCGGACGGTAGCCAACAATGGCTGCCGGGAACTTTCGATTCAACGACGCTGAATGAAAGGCAGAACGAGCAGAATTACTACGCCGTGGCCACGTACCAAAAAGCGGCGGGCGACTTGAATTTTCAAGTTTCCGCTTTTGGCCGGAACAGCAGCGTGCATTTCACGCCCGACCCCATCGGCGACCTTTATTTCAACGGCGTGGCCAGCGATGTGAAGCGAACGCTTTACTCCGGCGGTTTGCAGGGCGACGGCAGTTACGCTCTGGGCGACAAACATACCATCCGCGCCGGGTTCTCGGTTCTGGACGAATCCGTTGACAATAACTCAACCACCACGGTGTTTCCCGTGGACGGTAGCGGCAACCCGACCGGCCCGGCGTTTCCCATCATGGACAAGGGCACGCTCCACGGCCTGTTTGCCGGCCTGTATTTGCAGGATGAATGGAAAATGTTCTCCAAATTCACCGTCAATTACGGCGCGCGTTTCGATGTTTTCAATTCGTCGTTCGACAATGAAAATCAGTTGAGTCCTCGCGTGAACCTCATCTATCAGCCGACGGATGCGACGACGTTGCACGCGGGCTACGCGCGCTACTTCACGCCGCCGCCGGTGGAGAATGTTCCCGGCAGCACCGTGGCACAATTCGACCACACATCAAACGCATCCGCCACCGACCAGGACAGTCCGGTCAAAGCCGAACGAGCGAATTATTTCGATGCCGGCATGACTCAAAAGCTCGCGCCCGGACTGCAAGTGGGCGTGGATGGCTATTACAAAGAGGCAAAGAACCAGCTCGACGACGGATTGTTTGGACAGACCCTCATCCTTTCGGCGTTCAACTACGCGAGAGGCAGAATTTATGGAGTGGAATTCACCGGCTCCTACGTCACGGGAGGTTTCTCCACGTATGCCAACGTCTCTCTTTCGAAAGCGCAGGGCGAAGACTGGAGTTCGGCACAATTCCTGTTCAACCCGAACGATCTGGCTTACGTCAAAAATCATTGGATCGCTCTGGATCACGACCAGACCGTGAGCGGTTCGTTCGGCGCGTCTTACCTTTGGAAGCAGTCGCAAAACAGTAGCACCCGCGTTTATGTGGACGCGCTTTATGGAAGCGGGTTGAGAACGACCGTCAACACACCCAACGATTCGACGGTTCCGCCTTATTACTCGGTCAACCTCGGCGCGGAACAAAGTTTCAAAGTTCGCAAGAAACAATTCTTGAAAGCCCGCTTGGACATCGTGAACGTGACCGACAACACTTACGAACTGCGCAACGGCTCAGGCGTTGGCGTCAACGCGGCGCAGTTCGGCATGCGTCGCGGCTTCTTTGGCTCGCTCAGTTACACCTTTTAATTTTGCAAGATGCCATCACCCGGCCTTGCGGCTGGCTCGCATTGGGAGCCGCAATGCTTTTGCGAGCGCAAGATAATGTCACTCGAGTTTGAAAATTTCATGCGACGGTGACGGCCAAATTAAAATGAAGCAAAATTTATCAACGACTGCGGAACAGAAACAAGCCGTCGAGCCGGATTTCTGGATCGAAATGGAGGTGCGCGACAAAGCGGCCGAACTGCCCGTCCTCACACTGGTTCTTTGGGTAACGTGCCTGTTCGTCGGCGTGCTGGGGGGCGTGTTCTCTTACGCGCGTCCGCAACCGCCAGCCAAAATATCCGAACCGGTCAAAATGCAGATGCTTCAGGCGGACTTGAAGAATACTCCATTGCCGCCGCCGGAAACATTGCCGCCGCCAAGCCTCAACATGCCCCCTCCGCCCGACGAGGTGGCGTTGCCGCTCGTCGCGCAGCCGAGTCCAACCATTGCTTTTGCCTTGCCGGTGGAAGGTCCGGGCCGCGTCGTTTCAGCCGGGCAAGCTGGTTACCGCCGCCCGGAAACGCCGCCGGCCGTTGTGCCACAAATCCTCACCTTCGGTCAGGGCGAAGGAAAACAGCCGGCCCCGGAATATCCGCCGCAGGCTCTCCGGGAAGGAGAGGAAGGCACGGTCGTCGTTCGCCTGACCGTGGCCGAAAACGGACAAGTCACGTCAGCGGAAGCTTTCAAGCCTTGTGCCTGGCCGCTTTTGAACCAGTCGGCGTTGCGCACCGTGCGGCAGCGGTGGCGATTCCCGGCGGGTCCATTACGACTTTATGATGTGACCATCCGCTTTCAACTCGCCCAATGAACAGCCAATCAATGATAAAATTATGAACCCAATTCTTGCCAACATTGCAGTAGATTTTTTTGCGAAAGGCGGGCCGCTCATGTGGCCCCTTCTGGTCACCTTTCTCGGCGCGCTCGTCGTGTTGGTCGAACGGACACTCTGGTGGTGGAACTTGCGGCGGCGCATCCGCCCACAAGTGTTGCACGAAACCTTTGTCGCCATCGCGGACGGTGAATTCGACCGCGCGTTTCAACTGACCAACGCCGAAGACGAGCCGTTTCTGGCGACCGTGCGCGAGGGTTTGTTGCAAGGCCACTCGTCGTTGCTCGGCGCGATGCAACTCCGCGCCAGCGAAGAGATCGAGCGGGGCGAAAAACAGCTTTGGATGCTCGGCACATTCATCACGCTCGCGCCGCTGCTCGGTTTGCTCGGCACGGTGACGGGTATCATGCGGTCGTTCAGTTTCGTCGGGCAGGAGGAACTGGCCGCAGTGAAAGTCAGCGGCGGCATCGCCGAGGCGTTGATTGCGACAGCGTGCGGCCTGGGCATCGCCATTCTCTGTTTGTTGCCTTACAACTTTTTCAACCGGCGGCTCGTGCGTTTCCGCTCCCGTTTGGAACGAACGATCAATCATGTCGAACNNCCGCCAAACACCACGGCCACGATCTCGAAGAGTTCGCGCGCAAAAATGCGGTCAAGACCCGGAACGAATCCACCGCCGCCAAACCCTGAGTTCTTGAACGCGTATGCCTGTTAAACTTGGCTCCAAATTGCCCGGCGAACCCGAAGCGCGGATTGAAATCATTCCGCTCATTGACGTGATGTTTTTTTTGCTCGCGAGCTTCATGCTGGTGAGCTTGAGCATGGTGAATCTCAAAAGTGTGAGAGTGAATCTGCCCACCGCCACCACCGCAAACCTGGACTCCAAGAATGATTTCGTGAGTCTCTCGGTGGACAAGGCGGGAATGGTTTATTTCGACAAACAACCCGTCGGCAACAACGAACTGGTGCTGAAGTTGAACGCCTGGCATAAGACCAACGACAACGTCCGCGTCTTCATCAGCGGCGATCAGGACGTTCGATACGGCGCGGTCATCCACGTGCTCGATCTCGTGCGCTCGACCGGGATTCAGAAAGTGGCGTTTGAAATTCGCGAGCCGTCGGCCACCGACGCCAAGCCATGAAACCCATGCACCGCCGACTGCAATACTTTAATCTGTTTGGTGTCGTTGCACTCGTGCTGTTGTGCGTCGCGCAGTGGCGAATAGACCGGCGGCTCAACCTCGAAATAAGCCGGTTGGGAAAAGTGCGAATCCAGCAGGCCGCAAAAATTGAGGAACAAGACCACGCGCTCAAGGACACCAAAGAAGACCTCTCCCAATTCAAGGAATCTTTTGCCCAGGCAACCAAGGCTCAAGCCGAGACGCAAAAAAGTCTCCGACTGACCGAGCGCACCAACCAGCAAGTCACGCTGGAACGCGATCAACTCAAAGTCAGTGTGACTAATTGGATGAACGCAGTGGCGGTCCGCGACGAAAGTCTCAAGGAAGCCAATGTCCGCATCCGCAAATTGGCCGACGACCTCAACATGAGCATTCTGAAATTCAATGAACTGGCCACCAACTACAACGCCGTCGTCGGAGCGTTCGACCGACTGCGCAGCCAACTCAACACGACCAACTCATCTACGACTCCGGGCGGGTCTCCCAACAATGCGAAGTGAAGCGATCAAAAAACGGAGACATCTCGCAAGAATTTTGTTGGCGCTGGTTCCTCCCGCCAACCTCGGCGGTCGGAGGCGGCCGCCGCGCTGGCCGCCGACACAACTGAACTTGATCCCCGGACCGTGCCCGCAGTCCTTGTGTCAATGAAGGAAGATATATTTATCGGATATGTTGTACTGGCGTTTGCTCTCGCAGTTGGTGGTGGGGCGCTTAGAGCGTCGATGGCACGTTCACACAAGCGATTGTGCGCACTCATTAGCGAAACGTAACAATCATGCGAAACATTTTTCACGGCGACGCGTCGCAACAATACTTGGGACATAAGTGGCTGATCCTTGCGTTATTGGCGACACTCGTGTTCTCTCTGGCCACGTGCCTGGTGCCGCACTTCGAGTCACACGCACCGCAAGGCCAGTCCAACACAGGTCCGCTGGCAGCGTTGCTGGGCGATGGCCGGCGGCTCTTCGCCAATCACTTTTTCGTCAAGGCCGATGCCTATTTTCACAGCGGCTATTATCCGAGCATCTACGACAACCGCGAGTCTTTCCAGACGCCCCACATCGGTGAGGATTCAGGCCAGATGGAGGGCAGGAACACCGGCGACGAACATTCCTTTCTCGGCCAGCCGCGCGACTGGATCGAGCGTTTCAACCGTAACTTTTTCCCGTCCGAACACACACACCTCGATGAGGGTGGCGCCGACGGTGGAGGTGCGGCACAGGTAAAAGAAATCCTGCCGTGGCTGAAAATCTCGACCGAGATGGACCCCAATCGGGTGGAGACGTACACTGTCACCGCCTATTGGTTGCGCAAACGCATGAAACTTGTCCATGAAGCCGAACAATTCCTGCGCGACGGTCTTCGCGCGAATCCAAATAACTCGACGCTCCAATTAGAACTAGGCCGTCTTTACTTTGAGGATCGCAAGGACCCGGTGCGCGCCCGGAATTTGTTTGAGGCCGCATTGGGTAATTGGCGCAAAGAAAATGCGAACAAAAGCGAGTCGGACAAATTCCTCTTTGGCCAGATCACCGGCGCGCTCGCCGATTTGGAACGGCATGAAGGCCGTATTGCTCAGGCCATTGAATATTTTCAAATGCTCAAGACAGTGTCGGCTTATCCCGATGCGATTCAAAAGCAGATTGACGAATTAGAACGCCAATCCAACCCCAAGCCATGAGCTCAACCCGTACCGCCGCAACATGAAAACGATCCTTGCCATCTCCGGCGTTGCCGTCAAGGAACTGCTGCGACGCAAGGATGCCTATGTCCTGCTGATCCTCACCGTTTTGCTTACGGTGCTAGCGAGTTCGGTTCATTTCTTCGGTGACATGAAAATGGTTCGCTACATGAAGGAGCTTTGTCTCTTGCTCGTGTGGGCGTCGTCGTTGGTCATCGCCGTCACACTTGCGGCGCGGCAGATTCCAGCCGAGCGCGAAAGTCGCACCCTTTTCTCGCTGCTGGCCAAGCCGGTGAGTCGCAATAAACTTGTGCTCGGCAAATTCCTCGGCTGCTGGCTGGCGTGCGGCTTCGCGCTGCTGGCCCTTTACGGCTTCTTTCTGGCGGCGGCCCTGGCACGGGGCGAACATTGGCGACTGGTCGAACATTTTCAGGCTTTTTGGCTGCACTGGATCATGACAAGTGTAGTCCTTGCGATGGTGTTGTGCGGTTCATTGGTATTCACCGCGCCGTCTTCCAACGCCACCATCTGTCTCATCATCATCAGCGGCATCCTCATGCTGGGCCGGCATCTCGGCAGGGTTGCCGCGCAGATGGCCGAGCCGTCCCGCATCGTAACTCAAACGATCTACTTCGCCATGCCGCACCTGGAATTTTTCGACGTGCGCGACCTGATCATTCACGACTGGCCGGCGGTGCGCTGGAGCGTCGTTGGCTTCGCCTCGCTTTACGGAGCGGCTTATACAACAGCGTTTCTCGGGCTGGCTTGCTTCCTGTTTCGCCGCAAACCGCTCAGCGCTTGAAATTCGATGACCACACCATTGCTCCAAATCTCCGGCCTGACGAAATCCTTCGCCGCGCCGGATGACGTGCGCCACCTCATCGTGGACGTGCCGGAGTTCTCGCTGGATGCGCGAGCGCAGGTTGCTCTCGCCGGTGAAAGCGGTTCGGGCAAGACGACGTTTCTGAATTTGATCGCCGGAATTCTCAAGCCGGACGCGGGAACGATTTCGCTCGACGGCGAGGTCATGTCCGAATTGTCCGAACCGCGCCGTGATCGGCTGCGCGGCGTAAAAATCGGTTACATTTTCCAGACCTTTAATTTGCTGCAAGGCTACACCTGTCTGGAAAACGTGACGCTTGGGATGTCGTTCGGCGCAGGCGTGGACCGCGCGTTCGCGGAATCCTTGTTGAAACGCGTGGGCTTGAGCGATCGCTTGCATCATCGTCCGCGCCAGCTTTCCACCGGGCAGCAACAGCGCGCCGCCGTCGCTCGCGCGCTGGCGAACAAACCCAAGCTTGTGCTCGCGGACGAACCGACCGGCAATCTCGATCACAAGAACGCGCGCGACTCGCTGGCGTTGATCCGCGAGGCGTGCCGCGAAAACGGTGCGGCGTTGTTGCTCGTAAGCCACGACCAGGAAGTGCTCGGGCAGTTCGAGCAGGTCGGCGATTTCCATAAAATGAACCTAGCCATTACCAAGGAGGTGGGGGTGTGACCATCGGCGGCATCGTTCTCCGCAGTTTGCGCCAGCATGCGCTGTCCACAGTCGTGACGGCGGCGTCCGTCGCGCTGGCAGGCGGCCTTCTCATGTCGGTCTGGATCGTGAAACAACAATCAC
>PLJQ01000159.1 GCA_003140275.1 Limisphaerales bacterium | reverse complement strand
GGTGACGTGCGGGTTGGTGGTGGAGCAGCGGACGCATCGCAAGATCACCGGCGATGCCAACTCCCTCTCCGCATCGGATGGGAGAGGGAAAGGGTAGGTGTCGGATTCGGCCGGGAGCAAGGCGTCCAACTCCTCGGCGTGCCGAAGTCCGACGAAGGCTGCTCAAGCAACACGATCAACTTTCCTGCCAACCCTCAACCACTTCAAGAAAGGACGGGGCATTTCGTTGCGTGTGTTGTGCGCGGGGGAGCCGCGAACTCCGTTAGATGGCTACCGGTCAACTTTTGATTTCACCATTGGTCATCGTACTGCATTCTTGCGGGCCATGACGCCAATCAATCTAACTCTTGTTCCGAAAACGAATCCACTCGAAATCTACCGTTATCGTGATGGCCTGTATGCGGTGGACCTGCTCACCGCCGCGGTCGTCCATCTGGACTTCTTTACGTGGCTTGGGAAAAACCCTTCGGCCGCTGCCGCCATCTGCGCCCACTTTGGCACCACTTCGCGACCTACGGATGTCATGCTGACCCTGTTCACGGCGAATGGCTTCATCGCGTCGCAGGGCGGCATTTTCCACATCACTGATTTGGGCAGGGAACATCTTACCAAGGATTCGCCGTGGAATCTGACGCCGTATTACGCCTCGCTGAAAGATCGCCCGGTGACGAAGGATTTTCTAGCCGTGCTCAAAACCGACAAACCAGCCAACTGGGGCAGTGCCAAAGACGCGCCCGACTGGCACAAGGCAATGGAGACTGAGGCGTTCGCGAATTCCTTCACCACGGCGATGGATTGTCGCGGGATTTATCTCGGTCAGGCGCTGGCGACGCGCCTCGACTTGAGCGGACGTAAACGATTGCTCGACATCGGCGGCGGTTCCGGCATCTATGCCTGCTCGTTGGTGGCGCACCACCCGCATTTGAGGGCGACAGTATTTGACCAGCGGCCCGTGGATCAAATCGCAGCAAAACTCATCGCCCGGCGCGGGTTTACCGACCGCGTCAACGTGCTGGCGGGCGATATGTTCAAAGACCCGTTGCCGCGCGATTGCGATGTTCATCTTTACTCGAACGTGTTGCACGATTGGGGAGTGTCGGAAGTGAGGCAACTGGTCGTGGCTTCCTTCAATGCGCTTAAGCCCGGCGGTATGCTGATCGTTCACGATGCGTTCATCAACGCGGACAAGACCGGCCCATTACCCGTGGCCGCTTACTCCGCCTTGCTGATGCATTCGACACAGGGGAAGTGTTATTCCACTGCTGAATATGAGGAGTTGCTCGATGAAGCCGGCTTCCGCGAATTCCAATTCTGCGCCACGGCGGCAGATCGCGGTGTCATGACCGCGCAAAAGCCCAAATCATGACCGAGACGCAAATGCGCTCCATCGCTACAGCGACAACTAAACGCGCTGACGGGTGGCAGTCGTTTCAACATCATTCGCGGAATTGCAGGGCGGCAAGGCGGCGGTAAACGCCGTCTTCCATGGTTTGAAGTTCCTCGTGAGTGCCGGATTCCACCACCCGTCCGCCGGCGATGACGACGATTCGATCCACATGCCGCACGGTAGCGAGCCGGTGAGCGATGATTAATGAAGTGCGGCCACGCATCAGCGTTTCCAACGCTTCCTGAATCAGGCGTTCGCTTTCCGAATCCAGGGAGCTGGTGGCTTCATCCAGAATGAGGATGGCGGGATTCTTCAGGATGGCGCGCGCGATGGCGACGCGTTGACGCTGGCCGCCGGAAAGTTTGATGCCCCGGTCGCCCACCAGCGTGGCGTAACCCTCGGGAAAGCCTTGGATAAACTCGTGCGCATTGGCCTGTTGCGCCGCTCGTTCTATTTCTGCCGCGCTCGCGCCCGGCTTTCCATAGGCGATATTCTCCGCGATGCTCCCGCCGAACAACAATACCTCCTGGGGCACCATGGACATCTGCCCACGGAGTTCAGTGAGCCGGTAATCGCGTGCGTCCCGGCCGTCGATCAACAGGCGGCCGGACGACGGGTCATAAAGGCGAAGCAACAAAGAGATGAGGGTGGATTTGCCAGCACCGCTTGGACCGACGAGCGCGATCCTTTGTCCGGAAGTCGCCGAAAGGTTGATCGCATGAAGCACTTCGACCCCTGATCGCGAAGGGTAAGTGAAGTGAACCTGCTCAAACACCACGTCGCCTCGCAACCGGGGCAGAGCGGAGGGCGGTGTCGGGCCCAGGAGCGCCTGCACTTCGCCGGTTTCCCGGAGGAGTTCCCGAACGCGCTGAGTGGCGCCGATGGCCTTCTGGAGCTGGCTGTATAATTCCGCGAACTGGCCCATCGCGCCGGCCACAAAGGTGGTATAAAGAATGAAACGCGTGAGATTCCCGAACGTAATTTCGCCGTGTTGCAACAGCCGCGCCCCCGACCAAAGCACCAGCACGATGGAGCCGAACAAGGCGAAGATGATGAAGGCGACGAACGCCGCCCGCAGCCGGGCGCCGCGCAAGGTGGACGTCAGAAATCTTCCCAGTCCCTCGTGGTAGCGCGTAAGTTCGTAGCCTTCGTTGGCAAACGCCTTCACGTTCAAGATGCCTTGCAGGGTTTCCTCGATGATCGTGGCGGTATCCGCGAGGCGATCCTGCGCTTCCCGGGAAATTTTGCGCGTTTTGCGTCCAAACACGACGGCGAGGACGGTCAACACCGGAAGGCTCACGAGCATGATGCCCGTCAATTTCAGCGAGGTGACGGCGATGAGCGCGATCCCCCCGACCAGCAACGTGATCTGGCGAAGAAACTGTGGCAGGATGCTGATCAGCGTGTCCTCGATCTGAATCAGGTCGGCGGAGAGACGACTGGCCAGTTCGCCTACGCGGCGTTGAGCGAAAAACGTCATTGGGAGCGAGATCATTTTCGCGTAGGTATCGCGACGCAAATCGACGAGGGTGCGCTGCCCCACGGTGGCAAACGAGAGGAAATGGAAGTAGGAGAAGCCCGCTTGCAACGCGAGGATCCCCACCAAAAGGAGCGCCGTCCGATCCACGCCCTCCACGCTGCCGCCTTTGGTGTGGAGCACGGCAGCGTCCACGATGCTCCCCGCCAGGTAGGGAAATGCCAGGCTGAGCAGGCTGCCCGCAAACAAGGCCGCCAAGGCGGCGCCGAACCGGACCCGGTAGGGACGCAGATACCGGAACAGCTCCAACATGTGCCGGAAAGATTCCCGATCAAGTTTCGCCTTCGGGAGTTCGACCCCCGCCTGGTCATTGCGTGAATAGCGCGCCATTCCACGATTCTAATGAAGCAACGAGGCAGCGCGAGCGGCAAACTCCACACTGGAGAAACGGACCACGAACATCGCGGAAACCCACCGTGTCCTGCCGCAACGGACACATCACCGGATCACCGGTGAGCCGAAGTCCGACAAAGGCTGCTCATCCAAAAACCATCAACTTTCTACCCTCAACCTATTCAAGAACGGACGGGGCTTTTCGTTGCACGCCATCATTATGTAACCCAATTGTAACGGCCTTGTTGTTGTTCCCGCGTTCAGTCGCTGACAAGCTGCGGGAATGAGCGCCAAGATATTGGTGGTGGATGACGAATGGGATTTTGCGGAGTTTCTTTCCTTCAACTTGACGGCCCACGGCTTCAAGGTGGTGGCCGCGTCTAATGGGCTTGACGCGCTGGCGAAGGCCCGGCGTTTCCTCCCGGAACTCGTGGTGCTGGATCTGATGATGGAGGGGATGGACGGCTATTCGGTCTGCGAGGTTCTGCGTCGTCATCCCTCGACGACGACCTCGGCAATCATAATCATTACCGCCGCCGGCGGGCAGATGGCGCGAATGAACGCACTGGCCGCCGGCGCCGACGACTTTCTTGCCAAACCATTCAGCGCGCACGAACTGGTCCGCCGAACGAAACAGGTGCTGGAAAACCGGGAAAGGAAAAGATCGCGCGAAATCCCAATCCAACACTGAGACTCCTGGCACACTTGCGCCAGTACACTTACCGCCCCCTTGCGCCCAACGTTCGCTGGACAACACATTCTGAACGCCGCAACGTTTCGTGCATGAGCCGACGCGTGAAAATTCAATGGCTGGCCGAACCTGAAGCACATGATTACCCGGCGGCGGTTTCCTACCTAAACCTGATCTACGACGTCAAACGCGCCCGCCGCATTGCCAACGTCCTCAAGACCGCGCCGGTGATTCAGTTCAAGGCCAAGGACATCTTCCGCGCCTCCGGCCTCTCGCTGTTGGGCACCAGCAATTTCCACGTCAAGAAGAACCGCGAGAAAATCCTCAGGGGGATAAAACTCTCACCCGTTCTCCTGGTTCGTGACACCGCAAACGGCAAAGTGGTTATTGCAGACGGCTACCATCGGATCTGCGCCGTCTATACCTTTGACGAAGATGCCCTCATACCGTGCAAAATCGTCTGAAACAGCGCGGCGCCACAAGTTGGCCGAAAACGCTGGTAACATGCGGACTGGACGGGCATGGCGGAGACGGAATTGTCCGCGCAGACCTACAAGAGATGCGCATAGGGCGGAGCGGTGCGCAATCTCAAATCCTCGACCGGACCACCGATGGTGAAGTGGTAGAGGCTCTGCCAATCGTGGCCGACCAGACCGAGCGCGCGGTGCAACACATCATCGAAGTAGCATCCCATACCGGTACCGCGCACACCGGCAGCCTCGGCCGCCAGATATAGGGCCTGCCCGATCATTCCAGATTCCCAAAACAACTCGCGATAAGCCGCCGCGCCGCGCTCCCGCAAGACCAGCTCGAACCGCGCCAGCATTCCAAGGCTGAACGCACCGTCGGCGGCAATGTCTTGGTGGCAGGAGAGCGTCCGCGCGAAATCACCCAAGTCGCCCCGACCCAGCCGATAAAGCGGCGCCGCGATGGCTGAATCCGTCACCGCTTCCCAATAGAGATTCACGCGGAAAGCCTGTCGCAAAGCAACCGCATCAGCCGGAGAACGCAGCCAGAGATACAAACCGGGGTCCAGTCCGGTCACCCGATGCACCAACAACACCAGATGCAAACGAGGCGGAAACGGCCAGGCATCGAAGGGCGGTGCGGAGGTGCGCGGCAGCGTGGTGTCGAGAATGGCCAGAAAGGTTTCCCGCGAGATGCTGGTGACACCGTCGAAGTCCACGGCACTGCGCCGCTGGCGAATCAATTGACCTGCCGAGTGGCCGCAGGCGGTCGGCGACGGTGGCGGCCACGCAACCAATTCCCCGGCTTCAGATTGTTTCGCACTCGCGGCGTTTCGCTCCGAGGCGGCAATGGCTTCATCAATCACCGGCCACTCGACGCGGGAATCGCTCAACCGATTGGCGCGCCCGAACCATTCGATGGCGTTGCTGGCGGTAGGCGACAGAGTCGTTGCTGCCGCTTCGTTCACGATCACCCGGACGAGCAATTCCGCAGTTTCCCGTTCCGCGTCGGCAAAATCTTCCGCGGGCACGGTGACGTAGTCGGCTTCCACGATCGCGGCCAGCTTCATGTCCACGGACTTGGTGATGGACGTCGGCGTGATGCCGTTCGCCTCGT
>PLJQ01000125.1 GCA_003140275.1 Limisphaerales bacterium | reverse complement strand
TGCGGCGCATGAGCTATTCCACCGAGACGCGCCGCTTTCCCGTCAACGGACAGGAGGTCGAAATCGAAGCCTTTCCCGTCGAATACGCCGAGGTCTATGGCGTGCCGTTCTCCTTCATTCCTTGCGCCGGTACCGGTGGCGGCCCGAATCCCGGCCCGATACCCACGCGCGTTCGCGCGTTGGAAGAGCGGCTCGACCGCGAAATCACTTTTCCGCGTTTGCTTGGCTACCGCTACGACCTGCCCGAAGCCAGGTTGGAAGTGAAGTTCACGGCTGAATCAAAATTGTCACTTTCCGCCGCCGACCTGCCGACCAAAACCGAAAACGCGCCCATCATTGGCGAGTCCGTGATCCACGATTTGCAGGAGCTGAAAAATCGCCGCGCGCAGGAAGTCGCGTTCCTGCTGGCCAAGCTCACGCTCGAAAAATATTTCCGGCAGGACGGCGAAAAGAACACCGGGAAAACCCAAAAGCACAAGTTCGACTCCGAAGTTCAGTCATGGCGCTTTCCTCGGTTGCTGGAAATTACGCGCGAATGGTTGTCCACGTGCGTCCGGTGCAAGGACAACACGTTCCCGCAACTGCTCCTGCTCCTGCAATTTGCCCACGATGCCGCCGATAAAATTTACAAAGCCATTGTCGCCTCGACGCCCGGCGACAAAACCTTGAAACCCATCCTGCGGCCTTACGATACCGTAGGCAGCACGCAGCACGTTGACTTTGACACCACCAAGCCCACCTACGCCACGCGCGCCGACCGTTGCCACGTCTCGCATGTTGCTTGCGACACCGACGCCTGGGAACAGAAACTCGCGCAATCCCTTGAGGACATGCCGGAGGTTTTCGCCTATGTCAAAAACCAGAATCTCGGTTTCACGATGCCTTACACCTTGACCGGCGAGGAACACAATTACTACCCCGACTTCATCGTTCGCATTGACGATGGCCAGGGCCCGAAGGATTTGCTCAATCTTATTTTGGAATGCACCGGTCAGAAGAAGAAGGACAAGGAAGCCAAAGTTACCACCGCGCAAACGCTCTGGATTCCAGCAGTGAATGGTCACGGCGAATTTGGCCGTTGGAAGTACTTGGAGATTGAAGACCCTTGGGATGCGAAGAACTTGATTCGCGCTGAACCGAGAGCAAGATAAGACGAAGCGTATGGACAAGCTCTTATTTCCTTCTCTGCCGGACGCCTGCATCCAGGATTTGGTGCGACAGAATCCTTGGTGGCAAGGCCAGCCCATGCCGCCTCTGCCGCAGTTCAGACGCTGGCCGTTTGACAAAATCATGTCGCGGCTGCATCAGCCGATCGCGCCCATTCTGGTGATTCGCGGCCCGCGTCAGATTGGGAAGACGACCCTCCAGCAGCAAGTGGTATCACAGCTTCTCGCCGAGGGCGTCAGTCCCAAGCACATCTTCCGCATCCAGTTCGACGACCTGCCCTCGCTGTCGCAAATCGACGCCAAAGGAGAACCCATTCTGCGGATGGTGGATTGGTTTGAAGCGAAGATACTTGAAGGTCATCTAAACGAAGCGGCCCATCGCGGCCAGCCAGCCTTTTTGTTCCTCGACGAAGTTCAAAACCTTCCGGCTTGGGATGTGCAATTGAAATCCCTCGTGGATCACGCCACCGTGCGCGCTTTGGTGACGGGCAGTTCTGCGCTTCGGATCGAGCGGGGACGCGATAGTTTGGCGGGACGGATTCAAACCCTTGAAGTCGGCCCGTTCCGCCTCGTGGAAATCGCCGCGCTCCGCGGTTTCGGAACGTTGAAACCCGCGCAATCTGACAATGGATGGGAAGACTGGCTGCATCCCGACTTCTGGAGGCACCTGGGCAAGCTGGCCGTTGAACAGGCGACGGTGCGCGACCAGGCGTTTGCTGCTTTCTCGGAAAGGGGTGCGTATCCCGTTGCGCAAATTAATCCCAACGTTTCCTGGCCGGAAATCGCCGACCAGTTGAAAGAAACCGTGATCAACCGCGTGATCCAACACGACTTGAGGATCGGTGAACGCGGACGCAAACGAGATCAACGATTACTTGAGGAAGTATTCCGCATGGCCTGCCGTTATCTTGGGCAATCCCCTAATCCCGCCACGTTGGCCAGAGAAGTTCACATCACTCTGCACACCGAGGTTGGCCCGCAACGCATCAACCGCTACATTGATTTCCTTGATTCTTCCCTGCTGATTCGCGCCATTCAACCACTGGAAATCCGCATGAAAAAGCGCAAGAGCTATTCCAAGCTCTGTCTCTGTGACCATGCCCTTCGCGCCGCGTGGCTTCAAGAAATTATTCCGCTCGATCCGGCGGCGCTGGACCAGCAGCCCCACTTGTCCGACCTCGCCGGCCACGTCGCCGAAAGCGTCGCGGGCTATTACCTGGCATCACTCACTGGACTCGACCTTGCGCACAAACCCGAATACCAGGGCGAACCGGAGGTGGATTTCATCATCACCATTGGCGAGAAGCGCATCCCGGTGGAAATCAAATACCGCCGCGTGATTGACCCCTTGAGCGATACCCTCGGTCTTCGGCTGTTCATGGAGAAAGCCACCAACAATGCGCCTTTTGCCCTGCTCGTCACTCGCGAGGATGGAGTTACCATGGACGATCCTCGAATCATTTGTTTGCCCCTCAAGTCCCTTCTCATGGTGCGATAATCATGTCCGCCAAACCCTCCCCCAAATCCCGCACGCCCGTCCTCGCCACCAAGCACAAGGACAAGCGCGCCAACATCCCGACCGAGGAACTGCGCGACTTCGTGGCCGACGACGAAAAAGCGCCGAAGAAAATGTTCTACCCGCGCGACCCGTCGCTCGACCCGCAACTCGTCTGGAAGGGCAAGGACGAACAAGATCGCCAGCCCCTCGAAGTCCCCGCGGTGCCCATTTACATTCAGGAAAAGATTCATCCGCAGGTCATCATCGAAAACCTGCGCGAGACGGCGCAGGCCGGCGAGCCGCAGCAGCCCCTCGGACTGTTCGGCGACTTCAACGGCATCAAGTTCGAGCAGCTCATTGAATTCTACCAGCACAAGGACGGCGTGAACTGGGCCAACCGCATGATTCTGGGCGACTCCCTGCTCGTAATGAACTCGCTCGCCGAGAAGGAAGGTCTCAAAGGCCAGGTGCAGATGATTTACCTCGACCCGCCCTACGGCAT
>PLJQ01000281.1 GCA_003140275.1 Limisphaerales bacterium | reverse complement strand
TGAGCAGCACCGTGCCGTACCGGTTCACGGTTTGCCAGCTCGGTCTGAAAGTGGATGATCTCGCAGGCGATGTCGTGCTCCATGAATTTCCCGTCGCGCAGCCGAGGGTTCAATCCATTCATCCTGGCTCCTACGTTCACGTTAAGAAAAGACTCACCCAGTCCGTCCGTGCGCTGACTCTGGAATGTTGGGTGCGGCCTTGGAAAGTTAACGCGCCAGCCGGTTTGCTGACCCAATACGACGATGACAAGTCCTGCGGTTATGGTTTGATCTTGAACGCATCCGGCGGCGTCTCATTTTATCTGGGCGACGGGAAAAATCACCGGTCGGCGTGGATGCACTCCGCAGGGGAAAACCGGGTCAAGGCTGGGCGCTGGTATCATTTGGTGGCGGCATGGGACGGCCAGGCGAAGACGATCTGGATCGACGGCAAGGAAGCCGGGCGCTGGCCTTTTCAAGGAATAAAAGGAGTGGTGACGCCCGGATCGTCTCCGTTGCGTCTGGCCGCCTCGAGTGAGGATGGGCTGGCCGATCATTTTCTGGATGGCGATCTGGCGATGCCGGTAATTTACGAGCAAGGATTGGATTCTGCGCCAATCGCCGCGCGACTTGGTCAACAAGGTCTCGCCCCGGCAGCAGGTAAAACCGTGCTCGCTTGCTGGAACTTTACCGAGGAGATCGGTTCGCGGGTGGCGGACGGTTCGCGACACAACCGCCACGGACAGATCATCAATCACGCCACATGGATGATTGGCGGTCCGAGCTTTCAAGCCGACGTGACGCGCTTCGGAGATTATGACCCGCGCAAAGATGAACGTCGCGGAAACGGGCTGCGCTTCGCCTCCGACGATCTTTACGATTGCCGCTGGGCAGTCACTCACAAGTATCACGTGCCGACCAAAGCTCGATCGGGCATTTACGTCGGACGCTTTCAATTCGAGCAGGAAGGGAAGCCGTGTCTCCAGCATGTCACCTTCATCGTGCGGAAACCGGAGTGGCGCAAGCCGGCGCCCATTCTTTTGTTGACGGCAACCAACACTTGGCGCGCCTACAGCGGCACGCAGTTTGGTCTGGCGCAGTCCAAATTGAAACAAGTCTGGGGCACGGGCGGCACGACGAATTCTCTTGGGAATCCGCCCGCCTTCAATGTTTATCGCGCCCACGCCGCCGGTCAGGGCACCTACCAGGTGGGACTCCGAATGCCGTGGCCCGCCGCCGGGCCATACATGCTTTACGGCGGGCCGACCGATTACAGCCATCTCATGCGCGCCGAGCGTTTCGCTCAGGTATGGCTTGAGCAGGCCGGTTATGAATTCGAAGTCGTCACGGATCTCGATCTGCACCGGAACCCGAAACTGCTCGCTGACTATCGAGTCGTCGTGATTAACGGCCATAGCGAGTATTGGTCGCTCCCGATGTACGAGGGGCTGGAGAAGTATTTGAAAAACGGCGGCAACGTGCTTTGTCTCTCTGGCAACTCGTTGTTCTGGCGTGTCAGTTTCAACGAAGACGCAACCATCATGGAATGTCGCAAAGTGGATGCGCCGGGCGAGCAAGTCCCGGTGGCGCGACGCGGCGAGGCCTGGCACAGTCAGGACGGAAAACGCGGCGGGTTGCTTCGTGAGTGTGGCTATCCCGGCTGGAAACTCATCGGTCTGGAATCGTTGGGCTGGAACAATCAATCTGATCCCGAACAATACGGGCCTTATCTCATCGAGCGGGCGGACCATTTTCTCTTTAACCAACCCGAACCGGTGGGCCTAAAAAACGGCGACGCCTTCGGCCAGTCGCCGGATGGCAATCTGCCGCGCGCCAATGGCCATGAATTCGATGTGCGCATTTCGACTCTGGCCGCCATGCAGGAGCAGCCGCCGCCGCCGGGCGCGAGTCTGCCGCTCGACCCCACCGGAATCACGCGTCTGGCGAACGGCGTCATCGCTTGGAAGCGGGGCGGGACGGCCTTCGACTATTTTATCCGCTTCATCAAACCGAAGACCGATCAGGGGGGTGAACTGATTTACTGGGAACGGCCTGAAGGCGGTCGCGTGTTCAACGCAGGTTCAATCGGCGCCGGCTGGGCTTTGCTGGCCGATCCGAAATTTCAGCGCCTCCTCAGCAACGTCCTTCACCACTTTGGCGTGAAGCGATGAGACGGGTTGGGTGAAGAATATGAGCAACTAGCGACTCGCCTCGCGGACGACTTTATTGTCCCGCGCTGGAAAACCTACTTCTTCGGTTTGGCTTCCTCGGCCTTCGGCTTTACATCTTCGGGCTTGATTACTTCGATTTTAGCGCCCGCTTTGAGTTCCTCGGCTGAAGGTACCTTGATGATATCGCTGGTGGTTGGCGCCGGTGATTTTGTGGAGACCAGTTCGACTTCAAAAATCAACGCCGAGCCTGGTTCGATTTTTGGTCCTTGCGCGCGGTCGCCATAGGCCAGGTTCGCAGGGATATACAATTCCCGCTTGGAGCCTGTTTTCATCAACAACAAGGCCTCGGTCCAGCCTTTGATCACACCATTGACATTGAAGGTAGCGGGTTGACCGCGCTTGAAGGAACTGTCGAATTCCGTTCCATCGATCAACGTGCCTTTGTAATTCACGGTCACCGTGTCGCCGTTTTTGGGAATCTCGCCGGTGCCGTCAGTGATGACTTTGTATTGCAGTCCGCTGGGCGTAGTAACGACGCCCGGCTTTTTTGCGTTTACCGCGAGAAAGGTTTCACCCGTTTTTTTGTTCTTTTCAGCGAGTTGCCTGCTCTTTTCCTCCTGCTTGGCGCGCATTTCTTTTTGGTAGGCCATGATGGATTCCTGCGCCTGCGGTTCGGTCAGAAGGGTTTCCTTGCCGGTGAGCACATCTTTGATGGCCTTGGCGATCAGATCGGGGTCCACATCGTAGGATTGGCGCTTGAGATTATTGCCGATGTTCATGCCGATACTATAACTGACTTTCTCCTTCTGGTCTTTCAAGGCGGGCTTGTCCTCGGCGTGAATAAGGCCACCGACGAGCGCAAATCCCAGGAGTGCGATCAAATTCCGTTTTGTATCAATTTTCATAATTTACCGATTTATTTCCAGTTGTTGTCCTGTCAAAGCTTGCTCCTATTTACAAGATCTCACGTAGAAGTCTAGCTCGAAAAATAGTCTTTTCGGCCTTCCCAACCGTTTCAGTGTCCGACCCGCAGTTTTCTGAAATGGTTTTGTTCGCCGCCCGTTTCCTGCTTCAATCTGCTCTGCGATGAAACTTTTGATCATTGGTTCCGGCGGACGCGAGCACGCGCTGGTTTGGAAACTGGCCCGGTCGCCGCATGTGACTCAGATGTGGTGCGCACCGGGCAATGCAGGCATTGGGTCGGAGCGGCTGGTCAAGAACGGCGTGCCAGTCGAGTGCGTGAACATTGGCGCGGAGGATTTGCCCAAGTTGCTCGCGTTCGCGCAGGAGAAAAGGCCAGACCTCACCGTCGTCGGTCCGGATAACCCGCTCGCGCTCGGCATGGTGGATTTGTTTCAGAAACACGGGCTGCGCATCTGGGGCGTGAACCGGAAGGCGGCGCAGTTCGAGTCGTCAAAAGTTTTCTCCCAGAATTTCATGGAGAAATACGGCATCCCCACGGCGCGCGCAGTGAGCATTTCCGCAGGACAGTTCACGGAGGAATCTCGACTCCAGGAGGTGCGCAGATTTGTCATGGAATTGGGCGACCGCTGCGTGGTCAAAGCGGACGGATTGGCTTTGGGTAAAGGCGTGCTGATTTGCAACAACTATTCTGAGACGTATGCGGCGATAACCGGGATGCTCGTGGGTAAGAAGTTTGGGGAGGCAGGCAAAAGAATCGTCATTCAGGAATTCCTCGAAGGCGTCGAGGTTTCACTCCACGCTCTTTGCGACGGAAAAACGGCCAAGCTGTTTCCCACCTCGCAAGACCACAAGCGTGCGCTCGATGGCGACCTCGGCCTGAACACCGGCGGCATGGGGACTTATTCGCCCACGCCGTTTCTGACCGACGCGCAACTTGCAGACGTGGCCAGGAAAATTCTCGACCCATTTACGCGCGGCTGCGTGGCGGAGGGGATTGATTATCGCGGCATTCTTTATCCCGGTATCATGCTCACGAAGGACGGCCCGAAAGTTCTGGAGTTCAACACCCGTTTCGGCGACCCGGAAACGCAAGTCTATCTGACACGACTGGAAAACGACTTTGTCGAGCTGCTCGACGCGAGCGTGAGCGGCACGCTCGACAAGCTGGAATTGAAGTGGAGCGCGATGGCAAGCGTTTGCGTGGTGATGGCCAGCGGCGGTTATCCCGGCAGCTACGCGAAGGGCAAGGTCATCTCCGGTTTCGACGCTGCGAATGCCTTTCCGCGCACAAAAGTCTTTCATGCCGGCACGGCAAGGGCAGGGGAGCAAATCGTGACGAACGGCGGTCGCGTGTTGGGCGTGACGGCGCTGGGTGATGATTTGAAATCCGCGCAAGCGGCCGCCTACGCCGCCGTGGAGAAAATCCATTTCGACGGCGCGCACTTCCGCCGCGACATTGCGGCCAAGGCTTTGTAGAAGTCGAGGTGACGAGACTCTAACTTTCTAAACTGCGAACCACGCGAAATACGCGAAGGGGTTTTCGTTCATTTAGAGACTCTCAAGAAACTCCTTGTGTAATTGGTTGTTTGGCAATGAGTTCAAATCCCATCATTTTGGCCGTTTTTTGCAACGCATACAGTTTTCGTTCTTGGAATCTTTTCTCGTAATCGGCCATGCCTTGCCGAACATAGGCTTCTCCGTGCTTGAGCAATCGGTAAACCAGGCGAGCCAGTTTGTGAGCCGTTGCCGTGACCGCCTCAGCCGCGCCCAATCGGGCCTTCATGCGCCGGTAAAACGCGCCCAAGGCACTCTGACTTCTTTCCAGCGTGAGAGCCCCCATGCGCAAGGCGTCGGAGACTCGATTGATAACGCGGCGGGTGCGGCTGCTTAACACCTTGCCTCCGCTGATGCGCTGGTCGGGACAGAGCCCCAGCCAGGACGCAAAATGTTTTTCCGATGGGAATCGGCTCAAATCGGGTCCCACTTCGGTGAGAATGACCAGTTCGGTCAGGACCCCGATGCCCTCAATGGCGGTTAAATCCACTCCCAACTTCGGATAAAGCGCGGCGCGCATATCGTGCTGGAGCATCTTGTCTACCGAGGCCTGCCGTCCTGCTTTCCGGGCCGGAAGCGGCTTGACCTTCACATCAACCTGATCCGGCAGCTTGGCCACTTCGATGACGATTTGCCCATCACAAGCGTTAATTTTTGCCTCGTAGGTGTGATAGAGTTCAAAGACGGCTTTGAGGACAAAGAGGTGTTCGGGCCGGTAATCACCCACCAGAGCCTTTTGAATCGTCTCCTGACTGGCCCGCACACGACGGTCCACCGTCGCGGCCAGCTTCACCGGATCACGCTGACCGTCCAAAATGGCCTCAATCATCCTCAAACCACTCGCTCCGGTCACGTCGCTCAAGACGTGGTGCAGTTGCA
The DNA here is from genome assembly GCA_003140275.1 of Limisphaerales bacterium. GTDB lineage: Bacteria > Verrucomicrobiota > Verrucomicrobiia > Limisphaerales > PALSA-1396 > PALSA-1396. Next base: position 801 of record PLJQ01000281.1, on the reverse strand, counting down.
CGTTCATCTCTTGCAGCACCTTTTGCAGGTGCTGACATTGCGTGCTCCGGGCGCTTACCCATTCATCCCGATAGCGCAGGTAGGTCCGCACGACACAGTATTTGTCCTCGGGCCGAAAGGAGCCTTGGAGCAATCCGTAGGTGTGCAATCGCTGAATCCACTGGCAGTCCTTCACGTCGGTTTTGCGTCCGGCCACATTTTTAGTTTGACGGGCATTGACCAGGATCACCTGGAACCCCCGCCGTTCCAGGATTTGGAAAACGGGAATCCAGTAAACCCCCGTCGCTTCCATGGCCACGGTTTTGACGCCGCATTCCCGGAACCAGACGGCCAAGGCTTCCAAGTCAGCGGTAAAAGTGCCGAACGAACGGACATTTTTTCCGGTGCTTCCGGCCGGCACACAGGCCCAGTGTTCCCGGGAGCCGATGTCGATGCCGGCCGCTTCGGGGTGGATCAACTCCCAAGCCGGATCTATCACTGTTTTTTTCTTTTTCTTTTCAGATTTTCGGGGTTTGCTTTTCATAGGTTATGGGGTGGTTCCGGCCCAAGAGTGGCATGAAAAACTGCAATCTCTCAAACAGGATAGTCCCGCAGGCTCGCCAAAGCCTGCGGGGCTTCACTAATAGATCAGCCGAGAATCTTGGAACCAAGCTCCTTAACGGGCATGCAAGCACCATTGTCGAACCGGCCATAGCTCGCCGAAACCACCGCAGACGATTTACCACCCAACGCCCTGCCAATGAAAGTTTCTTCCATAATTAGCCCGACTTCCGCTACTGGGTCTGGGTCAGGATTTGGGGC
>PLJQ01000184.1 GCA_003140275.1 Limisphaerales bacterium | reverse complement strand
TTCGCCGGGTTCAGCGGCTTCAAATCTTTTGGCAGAAACATTCCGTGCTTGCGAACCAATTCACCGTCGAACCAAACTTCGCCGCCGCCCCACTCCTTGCGCTGGATCAACACCATGTCCCAATGCACGGCGGAGCGATTGCCATTGTCGCACTCCTCGTACGCCTGGCCGGGCGTGAAGTGCAATGAGCCGGCAATTTTTTCGTCAAACAAAATGTCGCACATCGGATCCAGAATGTAGGGATTGAACCCCAGCGAAAACTCGCCGATGTAACGCGCGCCGGCGTCGGTATTAAGGATGTCATTCAATCGTTTCGTGTTGTTCGCCGTCGCCCGCACGACTTTGCCGTCCTTGAACTCCAGCCGCACGTGCTCGAACTTTGTGCCGGAATAAATCGTCGGGGTGTTGAACTGGATGACGCCGTTCACCGAATCCTTGACCGGGCAGGAAAAAACCTCGCCATCGGGAATGTTGCGGTCGCCTTTGCACATTTTCGCTCCGATGCCTTTGATGCTGAACGTGAGATCGGTGCCGGGGCTTTTCAGGTGGACGCGGTCCGCCTTTTTCATCCGCCGTTCAAGCGGGATCATGGCGCGGGCCATCTTGCGATAATCCATGGTGCAGACATCAAAATACAAATCTTCAAACGATTCCGTGCTCATGCCCGCGCCCTGCGCCATGCTCGGCGTGGGCNNTCAGCACCACCCATTTTGTTTTCCGGACTCGCTGGTCGTTCACGGGACGCATTTTCTTCGCCACCAACTTCATTTGCTCCGGTGGAACGTCCGATAATTCCGTGATGTTGTTGCTGCCGCGAATCGCGATGTATGCCTGCACCTTCTTCATGCGAAACAACTCCACGTCGCGCACCAACGTGGCATGCGTGGCGTCGGTCTCACGCTGGATTTCGCGCGTAATGCGCGTGTGCCGGACTTCGATGAGCGGCGTCGCGCCCATTTTGCGCACCACCCGCATAAGTTCGATGGAAAATTCATCGGGCACATCGATCATGTCCAAGAGGACGCGGTCGTCCTTCCTGATCGCCGTGGAATATTCCACCAACAGCTTCGCCAACTTTGTGTAACGTGGATCGGTCATAACGATTGCAGAATAACAAACGGGGGGAGCGATTGAAACGAAAGAATCGGTCCGCGAGTCAAACCCGCGGCGATGGCCTGCCCCGTTCGGCAAACCACGGGCGCAGGAAGACGAGGTCGCCCGCATGCGTTTCGCGGCGCGTGACGGACTTCATGCGCCAAAGCGGGCTTTGCGCAAGCGGGTTCATCTCGATCGCGTTTCCATGCTTGAAGATTTGAAAGCTCAAATTCGGGCGAACCTTCAAGCCGGGGCGAAAGTTTGAAATTCCGGGTGGTCTGCGTTCTACCTCAACCGGTCGAAATTCTTTTGCAGGATTTGCCAGTCTTTCAGGCCTTTGACCTTTTCGCGCTGGCCGGCGATGATTTTGGCTTCCAGCGCGTTTTTAGTGGGCCGATTGATGTTGTAGAAGATTCCGAAATAACCGGGAAACGGCTCGCCGGAAAGTTTATAGGCCGCCAGTTCGTCCGTCACGTCGTGATCGGTCGGGACGGTGTTGAACACGCCGCCTTTGCGCGGGTTGGAGGCATCGAACGCGCCTTCGTAAAACTCCACACATTCGCTGAGGCACTCGACGAAACTGAACCCTTCATGGTCCATTGCTGCTTCCATCATTTGCAGGACATGGTTCGGGTTGGTGTGCGTGGTGCGGGCAACAAACGTGGCCCCGGCGCTGATGGCCTGCTTCATCGGGTTGATCGGCTGGTCAACGGCGCCACCGACATCGGTCTTGCTTTTGAAGCCCGGCGGGGAAGTTGGCGACGTCTGCTTTTTGGTCAGACCGTAAACCCAGTTGTCCATCACCACGTAGGTCATTTTGATGTTTTTGCGCGCGGTATGGGTAAAATGATTCCCACCGATGGAGAAAGCGTCGCCGTCGCCGCCAAACACGAAAACATGGAGATCGGGCCGCGAGAGCGATATGCCGCTGGCAAACGGAAGCGCCCGCCCGTGAATATAATGCGCGCCGTGGGCCTGGACGAAATACGGAAAACGGCTGGAGCAGCCGATGCCGGAGATGAANNACGTTGGATGGTCGGCAGCAAGCTCTTTCTTGGTGAGGCCTTTTCGCTCGGAGACCGGCAGCGGGACGACCGTGAGGTTGCCGCCGCGGACGGGGATTTCGGTAACGGAAGAATTCATACTTTGTAGAATCGTTGGGTTCGTTAAATCGGTTACAGCTTGCGCATGCCGGCCGTGACGTTGGTGTGCGCGCGTTCAAGGATGTCCTTCACTTTCCAGGTCAGCCCGTCAGTCTTGTTGATGCCCTGGATTTTCGGGTCACAATAACGGGCGCGTAACAGCCCCGCGAACTGGCCGTAGCCGTAGAGACCCTCATCGTTCATTTCCACAACGAACACGTGGTTGAAGCCGGAGAAAATATTCTCAACGCCGTTCGGCAGGGGATAAATGTGGCGGAAATGAATTGCGGAAACACTGTCGCCGGCGGCCCGAGCGCGGTCCACCGCTTCTTTGATCGGACCTTGGGTTGAGCCCCAACCGACGAGCAGCACATTGCCTTCGGGCGGACCATAAATCGTCGGCGTGGGCAGAGTGGCCGCGAGGGCCTGCAATTTTTTGCGCCGTTTGGCGGTCATCTGCATGTGCAGTTTGGGGGACCCGGTGGGATGACCCAGTTCGTCATGTTCNNACGATGGGATATTTGCCGCTTTGGATCCGCGTTCCCGGCACGACGTGGTGAGTAACCCCGTCGGCCGCGGACAAATCATAAGGCTTGTGGTCGGCCACGGGTGTCAAGTCGGGCGAGATGTCCTGGCAAACCTTTTCCAGGTTGGGTTCTTCAAAGGCTTCAATCCGGGTGGCGATGGCCTGGTCGGTGAGGATGATGACCGGCACGCTGTATTTGCGCGCGAGGTTGACGGCTTCAATCGCCGTGTAAAAACAATCTTCAACATTGGCCGGCGCGATGACCACGCGGGGCGAATCCCCATGCCCGCCAAAACAGGTGATATTCAAGTCGGATTGTTCGACGCTGGTGGGCATGCCGGTGGACGGTCCGCCGCGTTGCACGTCCACGATGATCAACGGTATTTCCGCCATGATCGCCCAACCGAGCGCTTCGGTTTTCAGAGAAATACCTGGCCCGCTGGAACCGGTGACCGAGACGCGTCCGGCGTAGCCTGCGCCGATGGCCATGGAGATGGAGGCGATCTCGTCTTCGCATTGCACAAAGAGGCCGCCGTATTTCGGAAACTCACGCCGAAGCAATTCCATGATGTCGGACCACGGTGTGATCGGATAACCGGCGCCAAACCGGACTCCGGCGGCAAGCAAGCCGTAGCCGAGGGCTTCGTTGCCGTTCATCACGACTTGGTGGCCGTCTTTTTTCTGACTTTCGACAAAACGAAACGTTTCCACGACGTTGCCAAGGGAATGGCTGTAGCCGGCATGGAATGCGGCCAGGGCGTTGTTCAGCACGCTGGGGTCTTTGCCGGTGAAACGTTCGCCGACGAGCTTTTCGAGTTTTGGCACATCCAGATCGAACATTCTTGCGATCAGCCCCAGTGAAAAAATGTTTTTGCCCTTGTCCTTGGCCGTACCACCAATCGCCTCGACCGTGAGGCCGGAAATCGGAACGCCGACATGATGATATTCCTTTTCCCATTCGGGTCTTGGCTCCACGTGGTCGGAGTCATAAAGAACAATCCCGCCTTTCTTAAGGGAGCCGATATGGTCTTCGTAGGAATGCTGATAGAAAGCCAGCAGAACGTCGGCCTCATCACCCGCGCTCAAGACTTCGCCGGAACCAATTCGAACCTGGAAGATGGACGGCCCGCCGGAAATTGTGGAAGGAATGGTCATGAAGGTCATGACTTCCTGTTCGCTGCGGCCCGCGAGCCGGGCCAGGAAACCGCCGATGGCCTGAATGCCGTCCTGCGAATTCCCGGCAATGCGGATCACCGCCTCCGCTACCTTCGAAATCTTCGGTGGTCCGCCGGAAGGTTGGGCGGTTAATGTTGCTTCACTCATGAAACTGGTCGATTAAATGTTCTGATACGATGCGCGGGAAGGCTACGTAACTTGAGGTTAGCTGCCAACGTAACTCCGTTGCCGAGTCACACTAACACTGTGCCGGATGGTGTCAAACGATAACATTCATGCGCATCCTGTTAAAAACCAGCAGGTTGTTATACTTCCTCTTGGACGCCTCAAGACCGGATCGTGTCGTCAATTAGGTAGTGTAATCTAGGCGGGTGGGTGAATTACATTTGATACGGCCAACCCGGCGTTTGCCAGGTGGAGTTCCAGTCCTTGGGCAACTCCATGCGCGTGCGGGAGTGAACTGACGAACCCATTTTGGCGGCGAACGGATTCCTTCACGGAGATGACCGCATTTTCCGGCGCCACCAGCCAGTGCGCAAATTCCCGGGACAACATCGGCAGGTCATTCAGGTGATCACCGGCTGCGAAGATATGATCCGGAGTGATCTTCAAACGCCGGGCGATCTCGGCCAGTGCCGTGCCTTTGTTGTAAGCGGCATGACTGAACCGGGCATACACATCGTTGCGCACGACCGTGAGGTTCGGCACCCCGAGGCAGTAGTCGTTCAGAAAATCGTGGATGGCGTCAGCGTCCCCATTGTTTCCGGCGATCAGGCAGAACGGTGAGTACGCATCCTCGTATAACGTGGCCTGAAAGCGGGCGTTGACCCACGCCATCAAGCCGGGCAGATCCACTCGCACGCGCGCGAACAGTGCTTTGTGATCGCGCGCGCAAGCTTGATTCCATTCCTCCACTCCCACATACCACGAACCGTCGTGACAGTGGATTTCCCGTTCCACCAACACGAGGTAATCCGGCTGAACTGAAATGCGCGCGCGCGCCAGGGTTTCCATGAGACTCGACATATCGCGCCCCGTGTTGATGACCCACTTGGCACCGCGCGCCTGCAATTGGCCGATCAGGGTCTGAATTTTTTCCGGCACCGGCAGGTTCTCAAACTCGGCGAAGAACGTCCCGTCGAAATCGGTCGAGATCAACTGGATGGGCAGACTCATATGGTTTTGTGTTTCGTATTTCGCAACGTGTTTCACGTCCGGCTTGCGCAGCAGTATGATCGTGGGCTACGGTTCATTGTCAAAAGACTTATGGCTCCCTACCAGGAACAATTCGATGAGGCGATGTTCGCTTTCAGCCAAGACGACTACGATTCGGCCATCGCCGGACTCAAAGCCGTATTGGCCGAAGACCCGGCTCATTTTGACGCGCAGCTTTCGCTCGGCATGGCGTATTACCGCAAGGGGGATTACGCAACCGCGATTGCCGAGGGCCATAAAGCGGAAAAACTCAAGCCCAACGAACAACTGGCGCACACCAACCTCTCACTCTTCTACATGAAAAGCGGCGATAAAAAAACCGCTGAACATCACGGCTTGCAAGCCCGCATCGCCTCATGGAAGGAGAACCTGGCCCCGCCCGACCCGATGCGGCCCACCGATTCGGAACTGCAAATGGCGACCCCGAAACCACCGCCAGTCAAACGGCCGGCAAAATTTCCTGACATGCCGTGGAAAAAGAAACCGTCCGTTGACGGCGGCGAGCCGCCTGCTTCCGGCAGCGTACCTTCACCTTCAACCCCATTGTCGTGAGCCAGTTTCTTTCAGTTGCCACCGTCGATAGTCTGCCGCCCGGCCAGGGCAGAACGGTGGAACTCAAGGGCCGGCGTTTTGCGGTTTTTAATCTGGACGGACAGTTTTATGCCATGGACGATACCTGTCCTCATCGCGGCGGCCCGCTGGGCGCCGGAGTATTGGAGGATGGCCGGGTTTTCTGTCCGTTGCACGGGTGGTCGTTCGATCTGAAAACCGGCGCGTGCCACGGCAATCCGGAAACGCCGGTCAAACCGTATCAGGTGCGCGTCGAAAATGGCGATGTGCAAATCTTAATCGAGTGCTTAAACTCTGAACTCTCAATCAACCCCGCTCAAACCAAGCTATGAAATCATCCTTCGAACTGGCCATGGAACGCCTGAACAAGACGGCGCCGACTGTCAAAACGACCGCCGCCAAAAAGAAACAACTTGCCGAACTGGACAAAAAATACACGGCCAAAATCGCCGAGCGGGAACTTTTCCTGAAAGGTGAACTCGCCAAAGCCGCTGAGAAAAGCGACTTCGAGGGGTATGCTCAGTTGGAGAAACAACTGGTCATCGACCGCAAATCACTGCAAGCCGAGTTGGAGGAGAAAAAGGAAAAAGCCCGGCAGAGCGGCGGTTGAAATCGGCCGCCGAAAATTCCTGATGCAGCGACTCGCCGTCAACGGCGCCGAATTGGCATACGTCGATCAAGGGCAAGGCGTGCCGGTTGTTTTTGTCCATGGCGCCTTGGGAGATTATCGCACCTGGAATGCGCAGTTAAAACCGTTTGTCCTCCGCTATCGGGTGATTGCTTATTCCCGTCGTTACCATCACCCCGACGACGGTCCGGAAGAGGGGACCGGTTACACTCCCGACCTGCACGCTGGCGATCTCGCCGGTTTGCTGCGTTCCTTGAGCCGGGAACCGGTTCACCTGATCGGCCATTCTTACGGCGGCGCCANNGAACTGGTGCGTGGTCTCGTGCTGGCCGAGCCGACGCTTTTTTCCTTGTTGACGCAGAAGCCGGAAAATCGGCCGCTGGTGCAGGAAATCATTTCACTCACCGAACAGGTGTTGGAGCGGTGGCGTAACGACGGCCCCGAAACGGCCGTAAGACATTTCATCAACGCCGTGATCGCGCCCGGTACGTTTGATGAACTGGCCACGCCGGTTCGCGCCGTGATGATGGACAACGTGGGCACGCTGAAACTAATGCTGCGGGGAACCAGCCAGGCCATTCCCTTCAAATCCGATGACGCGCGAAAGATCCTGGCGCCAACGCTGTTGCTGGAAGGCGCATTGAGCTCGACGGTTTTTCGACAGACGATCCGCGAGCTGGAGCAGGATTTGCCTGAATCGGAATGCGTCACGTTGCCCGCCGTTTCGCACGGGCTGCACCTCGAAAATCCGCAACCATTCAACCGGATCGTGCTTGAATTTCTTTCCCGCCATTAACAATCACGAACCCTGGTCGGGCTTGGATTATCCTGGTGACGGTTTAATGCCTCGATTCCACAGCTCGAAGTGATACCACGCTACGACGACCATCGCATGGCGGATTTTTGAGTCCGCAATCAACCGGGGAATCTCGGTGATGGGCACAAGCCGGGTGATCAGTTCCTCGCTGTGGTCGAATTCCGTCGCGTGTTTCAGTTCACAATTCTCGACCAGCACCGTGTAACAGGTGTTGCTCATGATCGCCGGGTTGGGAAAGATTTCGCCAATGAGTCGGGCGTTTTGCCCTTCGTAACCGGTTTCTTCGCGCAACTCGCGCACCCCGGTCTTCACGGGCAAAAGTTCACCGGGATCCATCATGCCGCCGGGGATTTCCAGTTCCACCGTGTCCGAGCCGTGGCGATATTGCTCAATCATCACGAGTTGCCGGTCGGGCGTGGTGGCGATGACATTCACCCAGTTGACGCAATCGATGACGTAAAAATCATGGGGCTGGCCGGTGCGCGGCGAACATTTTTGATCGGCACGGACGGTGAAGATGCGGAAATCCCCAGCCGGTTTGCTATCCATCCTGGGCCAAGGTTTAATCATGGTGAATTTTCGATTGTGAATTTCGAGCTGCGCATGGCACGCAGTAAAGATGACCGGAGGGAAATTCGCCATCGAAATTCATCCACCTCGAATCAATGCCCTTTCGCCTTCGCGGCCCAGCCTTGTTTCATAAGGGTAAGCAAATGAGTCAACGCCGCCTCGTAAGTTTTTCCATTCTGTCCGGCCAGTTGTCGCGCGCGCTTGTCGAGCTGGGCTGCCATTTCCGCCGATTTGTTCTGCGGACACCCCAGTCGGATGAGCAGGGTGGCCAGTTCATTTGTGTTCATCGTGGTCCCGCTCCCGCCAGGTCAAGGCGATTCCAGCGAGGTTAAAATGTTAATAACTTGTTCGGTCTGGCGTTGCTTTTTACCTTGCATAATCGCGTCAGCCTTTTAACGTGCGGATAGCGTCCCATGCTTATGAAAAAACTTCAATCTTACCAGTTTTTCCTCGTCCGGGCTTCCCTCTGCCTGGCGCTCCTCCTGGCATCACTTCCGGTGACGGCGGAGGAAACCAAGTCCGCCACCGGCGAGCCGGCGAGCGATGAGGTGTCGGTGGCGCAACAAGCGTTGCGGGCTTATTTGCTGGCGCAGGAACAACTCCGGGCGATCCAGCGCGACATCGAGCAATCGCACAAGGACGCCGAAGCTTCCGCCCAGCGCAACGCGGAAACAATCGCCGGAAGTCTCAAGCTTATCGCCCAAAACCTCTCGGCCCAACGCAAGAGCGAATTGGACGCGCTGCAAAACTCAAGCCGGGTGATGCTCTGGGTGGCGGGCGGTTTTGCAGGCATCGGGTTTGTGGCGATGGTATTCACCGCCTGGTTTCAGATGCGTTCCCTCAATCGCCTGACCGAAATGGCGCGCGCCTCGCGCTTCGAACACCCGCGGGATTACCCGCTGGCCGTGCTGGGCACCGGTGACTCCCACGCCAAGGAGCCGGTTGAACATGCCAACCTGCAATTTCTAGGCGCGATTGAGCGGCTGCAAAAACGCATCCACGAACTCGAACATTCCACGTCACTCACCCAGTCAACCAGCGACAATGGCCACCCGGACGGCGAATTAAAGGGGGTCGGCGACAAATCCGATCAGCCAGGAGTCAATGACGCGAAGACCTCCGCCGTCTCCGACGAAACGGTGCGCGTCGCCTTGATCCTGGGCAAAGGCCAGACGCTGCTGAATCTGGGGCAAAACGAAGAAGCTTTGGCGTCCTTTGAAGAGGCGCTGACCATCGCTCCGGCGAACATCGAAGCGTTGCTTAAAAAAGGGACTGTATTGGAACGACTCCAAAGAATGGAGGAAGCGATTGACGCTTACGACCGCGCGATTGCCGTGGATAACTCGAAGACGACGGCCTACTTGTTAAAAGGCGGTGTATTCAATCGACTGAAACGCTATCCCGAAGCGCTGGCCTGTTACGATGAGGCCTTGCGCGCACAGCAAAAATCTTCGGTCACTTAATTCAACAGGAGACGGCTTCGCTCTCGCTCCTCATCGTATTCCTGTCGCGCCAGTACAATCTTGGCGCGCAGGAGATCGCGTTTTTCCCCCTCGCTCACGGCCAGTTCCTTTTCCAATTCCGTGATGCGCTGTTGGTAGGATTCGAAACGATTTTGCATCTGCGTTTGGATTTTCGAGAGCTTTTCTTCCATTTCCGTCGCGTGGGTCGCGGCGGTTCGTTGGGTGGCCAGCAGGCCCGTTCGTTGCGAGAATAATCGCTGCACAAGCTTGTCGCGAAGCAGGTGGGCCAGGTACAGCATGAATCCCGCCCCTTGGGATTGGGCTGCTGGTCCCGCGGTTTGCATGAGAGCAGCGGGGCTGACCGGAACCGGCAGCAGCGAGTTACGAAGCCTTCGCTTCAGCCGCCACAGAACAAGCCCAGCCAGCAGCAGGAGTGCAGTTACGCCACACCACCACCACCAGGAGGTCGCCCCATCTTTGCGTCCGGCGATCGCTTGTAATTGGTTCACTGCCGACTGCACCCGGAGTTGATCCAACCCGGCTTTGATTCTGGCGTCGATAACTTCGCCACGATGGACAATCGCCTGTTCCGGTTCATACTGGTTGGCGGAATAGAGCGAATCGATTTTCTTCGCCAGCACCTGCTGCGTCAACCCGGCGTCAAAGACGCAATTCGTTTTCAACACCTTCTCCACAATCCTTGGCAAAGTGCGTTCCGGGGCCGGCCAGGTGTTACGGAAGTCTCGCTTGGCCCGCTCCAGAGTGACGATCTCCGCCTTGCGAACGAAACGACTGTGCTCCTGGAGCGCCGCCAGGCTGCGCGTCGGTGCGTCCCTGCTGATCGTCAACATTTGCGTCATCGGCGGACCGGCCTTGGTCTCCGCCGGCAGTTCTGGAACTTCTTCGAGGCGGATGTAGCCCTGCATTACGGCACGCAGTTTGACCGTCAGTTGATCAATGAGTTCCTTGTCCGAGCCGCCCTGCACCCAGATCCTGGCGAGGTTCAGGTCCAGCGGCAGTAATTTGTTTTCCCATTGGAACCATTGCACCATGTTGCGGAAGCGGGGCGAATTAACGTCCTCATCGCTCAGTTCCCGTTTTTGGAACACGGTCTGCACCTTGGCGAGGAATTTTTCGCGGCTGGCGGCAAACGCAACTTGCAAATTGTCGGCCACTTCGTCTGCCGCAGCGGGATCGTGGCGGAAAACCAACGATCCGTTGCGGGCTGCCTCGAGTCTGAGCCGCGCCGTGGCGACGGGGTCAATGACCACCAGCTTGACGGGAGTAACGACATCCACGCGGGCGGTTTCACCAATCTGGTAATTCGGCAGATCGATCCGCGCAGGTTCGCCCAACATCGGCAATGTGATCGTGAGAAATCCGATAAACACCACTGCCCGGCTCCATCGGAGCGAAGGTGACAGAACGTCAATTTGATTTTGAAGCCCGTCGAAATTTTTTCCCGCGCCGTTTCGTTTCATCAAGCTGGTGGATCACTTATAACTTCAATGCAAAACCGGGCAAGGAAAAAATGCAGCCGGCAAACCTTTTCCGGAGGTGTGAGTGCCACCTCGGAAAGGCAGCCTTACCTCACCGAATCGCCGGAAACAATCTTGATGCTTTCCACGCCGACGCGCGTAGTCGGCTTGCTGCGTTCACCCCCATTGCTCATGGCGGTGGGTGTGTCGCCGATTTTGCCGAGCACGTCGTCGCCTTTGATCACTTTGCCGAAGGCGGTGTATTGACGATCGAGAAAGCGGGCGTCCGCCAGGCAGATGAAAAATTGACTGCCGGCGGAATCCGGGTGCTGCGAGCGGGCCATGGAAAGAACCCCGCGGACGTGGGGTTTTTCACTGAACTCGGCTTTGATCTTGTAACCGGGATCGCCGGTGCCCCAGCGGGCCTCTGCGCCCGCGTCTTTCGTCAACGGATCGCCTCCCTGGATCATGAAACCCTTGACGATGCGGTGAAACGCCGTGCCATCGTAATAGCCTTTGGTGGCGAGCTTCTTGAAATTCTCAACCGTCTGGGGCGCGACCTCGATCCAGAACTCGACGACCAGTTCGCCCGCCGTGGTTTTAATGACAGCGACTTCGTTCATAAAATTTCGTGAATTGGAATTACTTGTTACTGTCGCCAGGGACGATGGTCGCGGATTTAATGTAATCGAGGTTCGGGAAATCTTTTTTCAGGTAGGCATTACCTCCACCCTGAACGCGGCTCTGATCCGGCCCGCGCCCACGCGGAGCGCCTTCGCCATACTCGCTGTTGATTTTATCTACCACGTCCATTCCCTCGATCACTTTGCCGAAAGGTGAGAAACCGATGCCGTCAAGATTGCGGTTGTCGCCGAAGTTGATGAATAACTGCGTGGTGCGGGTGTTGGGACCGGCGGTGGCGAAGGAAATCGTGCCGCGCGAGTTGCTGCCCTTTACGGGATCGTCGGTAATTGCTGCCTCGCGCCACTTTGCGGAGATGTTTGGATCGCCGTGGATGCCGAACTGACACATGAAACCTGGGATGACGCGGAAGAAGGCGATGTCCTTGAAATAACCAGAACGAACGAGGTTGTAAAAGCGGTCCGCGCCATTGGGCGAAAGCGAGCGGGTGACTTCGATGGTGAACTTCCCTTTGGTTGTGTCGAACTGCACCTTGAACGTCTCGGATGCCTTTTCGGTAAGTTTGGCAGGATCGGTGAAGCCCAGTGAGTTGGCCGAAGGTTTCTTTTCTTCCTTCTTGGGTTCCTCGGCGGGGGCGAGGACCAGACCGAAGGTCAAACCAAGGACGCAAATTAACAGCAATATTTTCATAAGTGCGGAGGATTTTCCATGAAACGGACGCAAAGTCACGCGCAGAATGCGAAAATGGAAAAAACTTTACTTGAGCTAAAAAATGAACAAACTGCGGGCCATCAAAATGAATTGTTGATCTCGAGTCGTGGCAAATTATTTGCTCCGGTCGTGAGGGTTGCCTCGACGCGTCGCGAAACTGCTGAAAGAACCACACTGAATGGAGGTCCCGCTTGTTGTTGGCAGGCGCTGACCGGCGACGCGCCCATGCGAATGTAGGTTTGAATCTGGAATGAGCACGGAAGGAAATATTGAAGTGGAAGGCAGCGTCATCACGGTCCTGCCCGGCACCATGTTTCGTGTGGAGCTGGATAACAAGCACGAGGTGCTCGCCCATATCTCCGGGAAAATGCGCAAACATTTCGTTCGCCTCACCGTGGGCGATCGGGTGCGCATGGAAATGTCGCCCTACGATCTGACGAAAGCCCGGATTGTGTTCCGGTTAAAATAGATTTCCCGACGCGCCGGTTTCTTCAGTGCTCATGACTTCGACCCATCAGGGGAATACCTGGTCGAAACCGGCGCGGGCACGGAAGCCGATGGCTGGCTCGCCGCTGGTGTTCGCCCGCGATATTTGCGGACGCTGCGAGCGTCCATTAACCGATTTTTAATAAACCGGCGCGAAAAACTGATTTCGGAAATTACCCCCGCCGAAATTCTGGAATACATTTCCCGCAACGGCTGGGCCCCCTCCACCATGCGGAGTTATTTGGTGGACGTGCGGACATTTTTTGCCTTTTCCGTGAAGCGAAAATACGTTGCGGACTATCCCGCGCTCGCCGTGGATTTACCCCGGCTGGACGACCCCCCCCGGAATTATCACACCGTCGCAAGCCCGCGCCTTGCTGGACGCCTGCCTAGACTTCACGCCGGATATTTTGCCCGTGATCGTGCTAACGCTATTTGGCGGACTGCGGCGAGCCCAGGCGGAAAAAATCGAATGGGAAGAAATCGGCGGGGAATTCATTGAAGTGAAGGCGCACAAGGCCAAGACCCGCCGCCGCCGTCTTGTCCCCGTTTCCGCGCATTTGAGGGCTTGGCTGGACTGCACCCGCGCGATTGGTGGAAAACTTCCCGCCGTGAATTACGCGGACAAATTCAAGCGGGCGCTGGACAAATCCAGACTGCGCGCGGGATGGCCGCAAAATGCGCTTCGCCATTCTTTCGCAAGTTACCACTACGCCAGGCATCGCAACGAAAACGAAACCGCCGCGCTCATGGGCAACTCGCCGCAAATGGTGTTTGCTCATTACCGCGAACTTGTCCGGCCAGCCGAGGCGGATGCCTTCTTTGGAATCATGCCGCCGCCGGACGCGCTGGCACGCGCCAAAGCCGCCCGCGCCGCGCTACGCCGTCGAGTTTCACCGCCGCGAACTTTGAAAATCACAGCGGAAGCCGTCGCCGCCGTATTCGGCGGGGAACGATTGGAACTCCTGCGCCGCGAAGCTGTCAGCGCGCTTTGCTTCGGTCGTGTTCATAATCCTTGACTTGGCTTTCCAGCATATTAAAATTGCTCTATGAGCAACGTCTGAAACAAGCTGGTTGTGAGCGCCCACCGGCTGTGGCTGAGTTCTGTCGTTGACTGCTTGAGAATTTATGAGCGACGACACAGACAATTCGAGCAACGAAAAAGTGAAATGGCTGGCGGATAAGTTTGTGGAACTTGGATACGCCAGTGCCGCTGTCAGTTACGATTCCAGAGGGTTCACGGATGTGGCGTGGACGCCAAAAGGCGCATCGCTTAGAGCAGAGGTTCAGAAAATTCACGATGCGCTTGCAAAAGACAGAGGCGATATTGGCAGAATTAACATGCTGCTGTTTCTGTCTATGTTCATTGGCGCAGACGGACCAGAACCCCCGCATCATTCGTAGGAAGTCGGATTGATTCAATTCATTCCAAGTTCTTTCAACCGGCGCGTTTTTGAATCAATG
>PLJQ01000382.1 GCA_003140275.1 Limisphaerales bacterium | reverse complement strand
GACCACGAGATTATGCTGGCTCGGTGGCTTCGGCGGCGGCGGTGGTGGTGTCGGCGAAATCGGAGTCGGGATGGCGGTGTTGTAATCCACCAGGATTTTCAACTGCGCGCTTTGACTGGTGACAGAGCCGTAGGAATTGCTCACCACCACGTAGTAACTGGCGTCGGCCTGCGCGTTTGTGATGGTCAGGCTGCTGTTGGTCGCGTTGGCCAGGATTCCAGCCCCGTCGTGCCACTGATAGTTCCATAGGTCTCCTTTCGGACGTGAGTGCCAAAAAGTGGTGACTCCTCCGCTCCTCGTCCAGACCCACGCGGCCCCAGCGGAACTGTTGTCTGCCCACCCTCCGATGATGGCTGTGTTGCCGTCGCCGAAGACGGACACGGACCAGCCTTGTTGAACGTTCCCCACGGTGCCCGTCCCCACTAACTTCGGACCCTGCTGCGAAAATAGCGCGAGGGCTGGTCACAATTTCGCGGGGCACCAGAGGCATTAAGATTTTCATCCAGGACAAACAACGGTTGCAGGAGGGCATTTGCCGGGTGGGAGACCGGGAAAAGACTTTACTGCTGCTTGTCATCTTTCGCGGAATTGATATGTTGAAACAGTTCGGGTTGACCCCATAGCTCAAATGGATAGAGCTCGAGTTTCCTAAACTTGAGATTCAGGTTCAATTCCTGATGGGGTCACCAAATTCATTTTCCCCTTCACGAATTTCTCCGCCTTTTCTGATACCGCATTTGATACTGTTTTGATTTTTTCGGGCAAAAACGAGCAAAACGCAGCCAAAGGTGCGGTCAGGAACACGGGCCTAAAAAATCGAAGAATCGCCAATAAAATCAATGGTAACATACGATAGCCAAAGGCAGCAAAAATTCCGAAAAAAGTACTTGCGCCGATTTAGGAAACCGCTGCTCTATCCATTTGAGCTACGGGAGCGGGCCATTGACAGGTGAGAATAAGAGCAGAATCGAATCTCTGCAAATGCTCTTTCGCTGCCGATTTATCCTGAGAATTGCCGTCTCCGGCGTAATATGTGAGGCTACCTGGCAACGGCAATGAATCCCAAAGTCAAAATCTGCGGCATCACGAACCTCGCCGATGCGCTGGCGGCGGCCGAAGCTGGCGCGGACGCGTTGGGATTGATGTTTGTTGAAGCCAGTCCGCGCCACGTTTCGATAATGGTCGCAGCCGACATCGCGCGGCAATTGCCGTCGTTTATTATCAAGG
Organism: Limisphaerales bacterium; assembly: GCA_003140275.1. Taxonomy (GTDB): domain Bacteria; phylum Verrucomicrobiota; class Verrucomicrobiia; order Limisphaerales; family PALSA-1396; genus PALSA-1396. The sequence continues at coordinate 6,485 of PLJQ01000382.1, read as the reverse complement.
TCGGAGTGTTTATGAATGCGCCCGAAGAACTCGTTTTCCGTGCGATCGGCGAATGCGGATTGAACCTCCTGCAATTTCACGGCGAGGAATCGCCGGAGTATTGCCGGCAATTCGGTCTGATGACGATGAAGGCGTTCCGCATTCGCGACGCAGAATCATTGCAATCGCTGCCGGACTACAAAACAGATGCATTCCTGCTCGATAGTTACGTTGCCGGAAAGCCCGGCGGAACGGGCGAGAAATTCAATTGGGACCTGGCCGTAGAGGCAAAGAAGTTCGGAAAACCAATTTTCCTCGCCGGTGGTTTGACGCTAGAGAATGTGGCCGATGCCGTTCGTCAGGTGCAACCGTACGGAGTAGATGTTTCGAGCGGTGTCGAATCTTCGCCTGGCGAGAAGGACATTTCCAAGGTGCGGGGTTTCATCACCGCCGCGAAACAAGCTGCCTAATTCTACTTTGTCACATTACTCTTTCCAAAATTCTTAGCTGCAAGCTGGCTTTCAAGTTGGAGAATTCGGATTGTTAATTCAACTTCTCTCTTAATGCCATCTAGCGTATCACCACTCCCTAGATTTCCATGTGCATCAGCGGAATAAATTTCCACCGGCTCGAACTTTAATTTTGCCAACCAATGTATCATAGCTTCCCGATCTCGAAAATGTTTTGGTTTCGATGATGCTGGCCGGGTCCAAACGCGGTAAGCATAAGGGGATTTCATACTTTAACTTTATTTTACGTGTAATGAGATTATATGACTACTCAAAAAGACACACGCTTATTGCAACCCTTCCATTACTTTACTCAAATCATGTGCAGTAAAATTTACACTAATCTTGCAACGAGCACAACGAAATGGCGTCAATTCCATAAGCGATGTCATCGGCCCAAAACATCCGGGACAATAAACACATACATCATAACCCCCTTCCGGTTTTCTTTTGAAAAGTGCGCCCTGACACTCGACATACTCATTTTTTTTCGTCCAATACGCTACTTGGCTCTCAAGCTCTGTAATTTTTGTTTTCAATGCGGCGTTTTCTTTTTGAGAATGTACGAATTGATTTTCGACTGCCTCAGCTTGTTCTTTGATAAGAATAAGCCTTTCTCCCATGACGGCAGCAGTCCCGTGTTCGTTAATGAGCTTTTCAATAAGTCCAATAAGTTTCATAATGATAATGAGTTAGCGTAATGACGCCTAACAATTTTTCAATTGAATACTATCCCGTCGTTTCTTGTGTCGTTTTCTGAGTTGCCGGAACATTTCCTCTTCCGTTACATCGCGCTTGGGTAAATAGAACGCAAGCATGGTCACAACGTCTTGGCAACTCAAAAGGGGAAAGGCGTCAGCGTTGTGGATTCTTTCGCGCAATAGGAATAAATGGGCCAACAGAGTTAAAGCCATGTGATGATGCCAGCCGCGCCATTTTCGCAACTGATAATCGGACATGCCGAGACTGCCCTTGCTATCCTCAAACGCCCGTTCAATCCAAAACCGTTGGCCTTGCATGTAAGCCAGTCGTTCAAGCGAAATTGAGTCCGGCACGTTGGCAACGGAGTATTTTATATCGTCGTTTGATTCGTGGTTGCGCCGGACTATCAAACGCACTTGGCGGTAAGTTTTTTTGTGGGTGGATTTAATCCAAACTTTGGCGTGTAAATAATCAAAAACTAATTCGCCTTTTGTGCAGGCCCGAACCGTAACGGGTTTCCAAAACGTGTCAGGCTGTTGGTTTGCCCAACTTTCGATCATCTGCCCCACTGGTTCAATTTGCTCTTTCGGATCGAAAAAGTGAATGAATTGGTTTTTCTGAACATCCGCGACAAACGACAAACCAAGCTCGAATAAGTCACCCAAAAAACCGGGGTCTTTACCATAGCCAGCATCCGCACCGACCCAGTTAAATTTGACGCCATTTTCTTTGGCGGCTTTGACCATTTCAATTGCCTGTTGGCATTTCGTTTTGAGTTGGATTTTTTCTTGCGGTATCCCGGCGTTCAAACACCGAGGAATATCGTCAGTCCATTCTTTCGGAAGATACAATCGAAAATCAATTGGCAACGATTTATCCCCGGACACCAGCGCGGCGAACACGGCAACTTGGCAATTGTCAATTTTTCCAGATGTCCCGCAGTACTGGCGGCCAACGCCAACGGACTTGTTTCCCTTTTTTACAAAGCTGGTTTCGTCGATTAAAAGGCAAGAATCCTCTTTGGCTCCCAAGAGTTTATTGGCGTCCACCGCAACCTTTTCGAGTAATGCGCGTTCATCCCAAGGCGAATTGGTAACAAAATGTTGCAACGCCTGCTCGTTTGATTCCGGGACCTTTTCTTCCATGCGCTCCATGTTCTTTTTCCGGGCTTGAACCAAGCCGTTTAGATATTGCCCGGCAACTTCGGAACTGTCTCGCGTTTGGGTCTGAAAAAAGCGAGCGAATTCACTATGGAATTTGCAAAAGCGTTCAGCCACGCCTCGCAGTTTCTTTTCTTTAGCAGTCACGGTTTTCCTTTCTTGACACCCGTTCCTTGAAAGTTTATCGTGACTGAGTATCGACAGATACAGTCCCCGACCTTCGGGAAAGGGATTTTGCCCGCCGTGTTAAAGCACGGCGGGTTTTTGGTTTATGGTTTAGTGTTTGATTTTTCTACGGTACGACGCTGGCGATTGGCCGGAACGCGGTTCGACATATTCCAGTTTTTTGACCTTATTCGTGAGTTTGTTTAGGGCGTTTGGAATGACGGCTTTGCCATAGTGAATTTTGCCCGGAAACATATTCCTAATTGTGTCGGGAACATCTTTGGCGTAGAACACCCCGTTAATGCTCAATATCGCTTTTTCAATGTCCTTAGATTTAAGGAACGTGCCGACTAAGGGAACGGATGGTTTGTCATTCTCGCCATTGTCACTTGACACTGGTTCATCCCGCAGCAGTTCTTCGACGTTTTTTAATTTTCTTTGGGCGTCCGCGATGACCGCTTCGAAGTGCGCTTTCATCTGTTTGAGTTGATTCATATTCAATGACCTTAAAACATTCATAGGGAAAAGTAAAGCTAAAAATGAGCTTTCATGTAAAAAAGTTAAAACGGTTGTTTTTTGGGCGATTAAAAATTAATTCATTTTTTCTGGTTTAAAGAAAAAATAAACAGTTTTTGAGTGGGGTCCGTTTGGTTTGGACTTTGGGAAGTCCTAGCCTATGCTTGCCGACATTCTTGGAGCCAGTACGCTATTTGACCGCGTATTTGGGTTTTGAGAATGTGACAAAGTAGAACTAAGTCGGCCCAGGGAAACTGAATTCGATATTCATGAATGATTCGCTCAGAGCAGAAACGGAAAAGCTCGCCCGTTCATGGTCGCAGTACGAAGCGCCTTTCTTGCAAGACTACCTGGTTGCTGACGTGGAAGACCCCCGGATCAATGTTCAAAGCATTTTGTCGCGCCATTTTCTGCTCGGTACATTGCTCGGGGACAGAATTCAATCGATTCTCACGGAGGAATTTCATTTCGCCGCCGCCCTGAACTGGCTGCTCCAACTGAACAAACGAGCCGGTGACACTCAGGAATTGGACGCGGTTCTTTACGCTCTGAAACGCGGCGCGGATAATGCCGAAGGTCTCGAGATCCCTCATTTCCTGGTGCAGACTTTTGCTTCACTTCCAGTCCCCACCTATGGAATTCAAATCCCCAACTACATCAAAGATTTTCTTACCGGGACGCGGGCGCAAAACAGCCAGTCAACACGCAACGGAAACTGCCTCGACACGTTTCTCTCAATTTGGAAGGAAGTTCTGTCGCACGAAACACCGCAACACATCTCGGTGTTAGAGCCGGCCTGTGGTTCGGCGAATGACTATCGCTTTCTTGACGCCTGCGGCATTGCCCGGCTCATCGACTACACGGGCTTCGACCTGTGCGGTAAGAACGTTCAAAACGCACAAGCCATGTTCCCGGGTGTTCAATTTGAAGTGGGCAATATCTTTGAAATCAACTCACTGGACGACTCCTTCGACTTCTGTTTCGTTCACGACCTGTTCGAACATCTCTCGCTGACGGGACTGGAGTTCGCCGTGAAAGAACTTTGCCGCGTTGTGCGCCATGGTATTTGCGTGGGATTCTTCCAAATGGATGAAATCGGCGAGCACGTCGTCCGCCCGATTGACGATTACCATTGGAACACCTTGAGCATGGAGAAAACGAAGGCGCTGTTTGCGGAAGAAGGCTTTGCTGTTCAGGCGTTCCAAATCGGTTCGTATCTGCATTCTCGTGTGGGGTGCGCCGAAACCCATAATCCGAACGCCTACACTTTGCTGGCGCTGCGTATGGTCTAGCTTCTCCTTGTCAGACGCGTGCGGTCGTTCGCTGCGGATATTTCGAGTGGTGTGGAATCTGCGCCTGGCAAAATGGATCCGGCGAAAATGGGAATGCTCGTCCCGTCAGCGAAAGCTGGCGCAGGTTTTTGACACCGGCTGTCTGGAGCGGTGAAGATCGTGAATCACCCGGTTTGGTGTTCCACCCAACAAACCTTTTGTGCGAAGTCGTGCGTCCTCAGACGCCTCAATTGGTTAGTCCTGTGGCTTGAGACTCGAGCGGAGTGGCAAGAAAGTCAATTGCCTTCGCAATGCGGATTTTTTCCTCGGGATCATCAGACCGGGTGTAGGCATCTTGCAGCGCGGGAATGGCCTCAAGATTCTTGAACTGCACCGAAGCCGTCACCGCAGCCTCGCGAATCTGCGGATCGTTGTTGTTCAGTTCAGAAAGGATCGAGTAGAGCGAACTGGTGTCATCGGTCATCGCCAGGTACATCAACTCGGCGACCCGTTGGGAGACGTAGTCTTCGTGGGTCTGCTGGTCGAAGGCGATGTCGGTTTGCAGTGTCGCAGCCTGCGTCGCGCGATGGTTGCTCACGATCGAGCTTGCCGTTTCCGCATCGCCGGCGGTCACCGCCATTGGGGTCGTCTCAGGCAGCGGCAACGCGGCGCTGCTTTTGCGGCGGTCCGGGCGCGCGAGGAAAATCGTCAGCAGGGCAGCGACGCTGAATAGAAGAATTGGAATTACCACCTTCGGGCGCATGTTTCCCCAAACTGACTTTGCCTGAAAAGCTTTCTCCAACTGTGGCAATGACCAAGACAGGGACTGTCTGTCCTGGTCTGACACCGTTTCTTCGCGGCGGAGGCTGGAGATTGCGCAACCACAATCGCCACGACTGCGGTTACTTCACCTCGGTTACGGTGCCGTTGAGCGTGATTGAGCCGGTGACCAGTCCGGGAACGCCGTTGGTGCCCGTGCCCGCGCCGGCAAGATTCGGGACGGTAACCTCGTCCGCAGCAAGGGTTGTTTTGCCCGACCTGACGGACACATAACTCACCGTGGCCGCGCCTACGACATGGAAATAGGGAATGAGGTTGTAGCCAGGAGCATTGGTGAGTGCCAGATGCAGATTTTCAAACGCTTTGCCTGTGCTCAACTGGGTGACCGTGTTATAAATGTTATGGTCAATTCTTTCCGAGGAGGTCGTGCCTGTAAAAAATTGACCGACATCCACGCTATTAGTGCCAAAACGGACTTCGATGGTCGTGCTGTTAGTGTTAGCATTGAAGTGTTTCACCCGGACCAGTCTTGCGTGCGGCGGGAAATTGTTGGTGGTGGCCGTGCCCAGCCATGCGATCACATCCTTCGTGGCCACCGCGGTTCTGAGCACCGTGGCGGTGATGTCATTTGTGGCGGGACTGTTTGTTTTGTACGGGCCTTGGGTGAGGAAGGTCAGTTGCAGATTTATGGCCTGAACTGCGTTGGTGTGGCCGGCGGCGACGACGCTGACGGCATGAAAGCCGACGGCGAAAGCGAGCACAGCCGACAGGCGGGTGACCAGTGTGAGTTTTTTCATTTCAGTTTTGATGTTTGGTTTACAGCTTTTACGTGAATAGACGCTACCGCGCGTGCGGACAACAGCACACGAGACAGCGCGATACTAAGGGTGAGGGATTTTTCCGTCTGTAAGGCCTGGCCTGTTTTTCTTGTATGGTAAAATCTTACATGCAGCATAGGACGCCAGCGGTTCGGATGACGAACACCTGTGGCTTAAATAATTCCTTTGCGTCTTTGCGCCTTTGCATGAAAATCAATCTATGATCGCAGTTGCCAATCCAAATTTGCCCGACGCCCAGGGCCATTTCGGGCCGTACGGCGGCCGTTTTGTGCCGGAAACTTTGATGCACCCGTTGCAGGAACTGGAAGCCGAATACTTCCGTGCCCAGCACGACGCGGAGTTTCAACGCGAGCTGAACTACTACTTGCGTGAATTCTGCGGTCGCCCCACGCCGCTTTATTTTGCCGAACGCCTCACGCGCGAACTCGGCGGCGCGAAGATTTATCTCAAGCGCGAAGACCTGCTCCACACCGGCGCGCATAAGATCAACAACGCGCTCGGCCAGATCCTCCTCGCGCAGCGCATGGGCAAGAAGCGCATTATCGCCGAGACCGGCGCCGGCCA
>PLJQ01000305.1 GCA_003140275.1 Limisphaerales bacterium | reverse complement strand
GCCGGTGGTGCCGCTGGTGAAGAATTCCAAATGGGCGCGGAATCCGATCGACGCATTTGTGCTGGCCAAGCTGGCGGAAAAGGGAATGACGGCGTGGGTGAGAGTAGAGAGTATGGGTTCGACGGGCTTTGGCGAGTCCCAACGGATTGCCAAGGCCGTCGAATCCACTCCAGAATGCTCTGAAACATACTCGCGACCTCTTCCAAAGATTTGGCCAGCTGGTTGCCCCCCAAAACAGGCTATTGATCGTTTCACAGCAAGTAGTAAATTGTCGCCGTCAGCACAAATTATGAACAGCGCCGACTGCTTTTTCAGTCAACGCGTCACGTTAACAAGCGAGTCACTCGTGCAAACTGGTGAAAACAACTGGCACTCCTAACAAATTGCTGCGGGCCCTGAATGTTGGCGTGGCCTGTGCCGCTATGAGCAGCCCTTTTTGCCTCTGCTTACGGTCAGCGACCAAGCAGTCCGAAACTTGGGTGACGAGTATTGCAGAATGATACCCGAAATGAATGTCAGGTTTGAATCAGAAAGTTTTGCCGTGGGCAGGCGGACGAAGAGATTGTTGGGCTTCACATTGATCGAATTATTGGTTGTTATCGCCATCATCGCCATTTTAGCGGGCTTGTTGTTGCCAACCTTGGCCAAGGCCAAGCGGAAAAGCCTTGTCATTTCCTGCATGAACAACTTGAAGCAAATGCAATTGGGCAGCCAGATGTACTCGGACGATGACTCGAAAGGAAGATTCGCCAACGTACAGGACGACGGGGATGACGACCAAAGCTGGCTGTATCCGAATTATATGTCCAACGTGAAGGTGTTTAGTTGCCCGGCCACCCAAAACTTCATTCGCACCACAAATTTCATTACGGGCCCGACCGGCGCGAAGGTTCTGTTAGACCTCACATATTTTGCCCTCAGCAAAAAAAATCCGGGTTCCAGTTATGAAGTTTTCGGATGGTGGGGCTACACGTACCCGCCTGGAGGAACGCCCCGCGGCGTCCTTAGGACCCAGTCCAACGTCCAGACCTGGATCTACAGTTACCACTCGTCATACGGATTTTCCAGCGGCTATTTAGGCACCAAAACCAGCCCCTCGCGAGCCTGGCTGTTTCTGGACGGCGACGGCGGCTATCAGGGCACACGCAACAACATCCCTGACCCTATCGACAACCACGGCGCCGACGGCGGAAATGTTTCCTTTTGTGATGGCCACGTCGAGTTTGTTTCGGGTCGTCCGTCGTCAAAATATATCTTAAGCCTTTATCTTGGTTGTGATAGCGATCCGTGACCCAAAGTCGCATGCCATTTACGAAAATACATCCTTCCGAAACATCGCGAGCAATCGGTCGGAGCATTCTTGTTTTGGGCATTGCCGCCGCGTTGCTGGTGGTGAGCGGCTGTGGGAAGAACGTTGCCGAAGAGGCCAGTGATTCCGACGCCAACGGTTATCTCTGCACCAAATGCGGCGCCAAGTTTTATACCAAACGGTCCGTGTTTCTGGCGGCCACCTGCCCAAAGTGTAAAGCGGACGCGCTGGTCGAGGTGGTGGGTTACGTTTGCCAAAAGGACAATCACTTGACCTTGAAGGGAAGAACCAACGACCGAAGCGGCGCAACGGCCTGCGAGCAATGTGGGTCACCATTAGGCGGCATGCGATTGCCCCGTGAGAAAGATTTGAAAGTTTGGGGCGCGGCCCCGCCTCCAAATTAACCGGATGACACAATTTCAATTCTTACCCTCACACCCCCGAAACAGGCTATTGACCCGAATGAAAAAGAGGCTACTGTGATTGCACAAACAAACCCGAACAGAACAAACGAGACGGTGTTGGCCATTGGCTTGCCAATGGCAAGCCCGTCGAAGAATAATTTAGACCAACAAAAACCATGAATACAAAATCCAAAATGGGCTTGGCGATTCTTGCCGGGAGTCTGTCCTTCGTCGGGGCCGCTAACGCCACCGAACTGGCCGTCGACGGTAGCTACGAATCCGCTCTAGACCCTCATACCGGAACCGGCGGAAACGACTTTGCCGGCTTCGATGGCGGGTGGACCCATTTCACAACCTACAACTACTCGCTCGGCTATACCGGCACTGCACCCGGCGGCTCAGGTTCCATGTTTCTTCGTCCTTATGACTCTGGGGGGGGCAGTTCCATGGTCACCCAGACCAATACGTTGACGCGTGCACCAGAGTTAGCAATTACGACGGCGAACATTGACGCAAGGAAGGGCCAGTACACTTTTTCTGCCTGGTTCAGCACCTACAATGGTGACAACGATTACAGCGATTTGACGCTCCAATTCCTTGACGCGACCACGAACAGTGTCGGAAGCCCGGTAGGAATCGGTGGGGCTGCGTTCGTCAAAGCGCTGCCAGGCGGCACTGGTCCTCGAGCTTGGGGACAAGACAGCAAGACCGGTCTCATTCCTCCGGGTGCTCGCTTTGCCTCCATCACCAGTGTGGCCACCGCCCTTCAAGGCAATCCAGATGGTTACGTTGATTTGGTCAGTTTGGATGTAATCAGCAACACACTGCCGATTTCAGTAGCTTCTGCGACGCCAATCGACAGTGCTGTCAATGTTGGCCCTGGTGCCATCGTAAGTGTTGTGTTGAGGGACGGAACGCTGGCACTGAACAACAGCTCCATCCAGTTAAGCTTTGACGGCTCGGCCGTGTTGCCTTCAATTCTTCCAAAGTCAGGCGACGACACTACCATCCAATACGATCCGCCTGGATTGTTGTTGCCGCTTTCGCCCCATACCTACAAAATCGCCTACAACAAGGATGGCGGTGCCACACCCAACACCACGAACCAGTATTCTTTTACGGTTGGCTCTTACGTGGACATCATACTTCCGTCGCCGATTCCCGGCACTTTCGAGAACTTCAACAGCACGGCGCCCGGCGGGCTGCCGGCGGGCTGGACGGCGACCAATCTCAACACGCTACGGGATTCGACCTCCGAGCCGGGGATTGTCTTCACCAACCTTGATTCGGATGCGTACACGAACTGGACCGTGGTGGAAGCGTCTTTATTCACCGGCACCTTTGACACTTACAGTCACTTGTACAACAGCCTGCCCCAGGCTGCGGGAGAGGCAACCGATTACCACAGCGTCCTTTCCTTCAATCCTTTCAACGTCGTCAACGGCGCGGTTGTCTCGAATCTGGCGAATGGCCGTTTCGCCTTTGGAAACTCGGGCTACCGGCTGGACGCCCTCGGTCAGGTTCTTTACATGTTCACGAAGGATTTCAACGTCACGGGCTATACCAACGTCTATCTTTCCTACCACAGTCTATGGGAGCAGAACCAGGACAGCATAGGCTCGGTGGAGTATTCCATCGACCAGGGAACGAACTGGTTGCCGGTCGTGTACATGCTCGACGGCCCCGATGTGCTCACCAATCTGGATGGCTCCATAAACCCAGTCGCTACATTCACGAATGTATATCCTCCGGGTTTTGAGGGGGTGGCCACCTACATCAACCCGGATACACTTGAGACCAACGGAGGATTCTACGGCGCCTTCATCGGCGTGGCTTCCAATCAGTGGTCCACTCTGGCGCCCTACATCAGCCGGCGTGTGAACGACGACCCCGTCGAGTCCAAACGGGTTGAAATCTTCCGTCTGACGCAGGCCGACAATAAGCCAAACGTCCGTTTCCGCTTCGCTCATGCCGGGACCGACAGTTGGTATTTTGGTATCGACGATTTTGGGCTGTACAGCCTGCCACCGCTCAAGATTACCAGTATTGTCCCCAGCGGTGCCAACGTGCTCATTTCCTGGCCCGGCGCCGCCGGCACCAAACTCCAGAAGACTACCAGCCTGGCCAGCCCGAACTGGCAGGACGTTTCCGGCAGCAACGGCGCCAGCAGCGCCCTCGATGCGGTTGCCGGCACGGCATTTTATCGGATTACGCGGCCTTACTAAAGCGACGACGCGTAGTAGCCAGTAACCTTGACGCCACTGACGGACGGCGCATCATTGCGACGCAAGGTGATAACGGCGTGGGTGGGAGTAAAGAGTCTGGGTTCGACGGGCTTTGGCAGGTTCGCAGTGTTGCCAGAGCCCGTTCGTTTTAACTTGATGAGAACAAAATCCAAAACGGGCCTGGCGATTCTAACCGGCGGTATGTCCTTCGTCGGCGCCGTCAATGCAATTGATCTCATCCAAAATGGAAGTTTCGAGAGTATCACGGGCGGGACGCCGCAGTACGGGGGAATAACCGACGGCATGGAAGCCGGTTGGAGCGGAGTCGTCAGTTCTCTGCCCTATTCTAGCGCGTATTTTACCCCGCCTGCCATTCCAGTTTCCGAAAATCCCGGCTCATTTCATTCCTGGCGACACCAAAGCGCAACAGACGCCTATTCCTCATTCTCGACTCCGACCGGCGATTTGTCTTACGTGACGAATTATGCTCTCAAACAGACAGTGAGCCTGACCAATGCCTTGAGCGGTACAGACATTGACGCCGGGCGGGGACAATACGCGTTCAGCGCGTGGCTTGCTTCCTACACTCTGAACCCGGAACAACCTTATCTTGATCTGCGCTTCTTCGATGCCACCGGCAACAACCAGATTGGTTCCGATGTCATCTTCGATCGCACAAGCACCAACTCCTGGATTGGCAATGCCGGCGCCACGGGCATCATTCCACTTCCTGACGCTTCCACCAATGCGCCCAACTTTTCGAACCACCACTGGGCAAAATATCTTCGCGCCAGTATCATCCCGCAGGGCGCGCGCAAGGCGACGGTGCATATCACGCGCAGTCCGAACGCGGCACTGAGCGGAAGCCCGGACACTTACGTTGATCTCGTCAAGCTCGATGCGCAGTCGGTGGATCCGCAAACACCGGTCCTCGAAACCGCCATTCCCGCCAATGCCGATTCTGGCGTTGATCCCAATGTCGTAATCACTGTGACCCTAAGAGACGGAACAACCGCAGTGAACACCAACTCCATTCAGTTTGTGTTTGACGGTTCGCCCGTGTCGCCTGCCATTCAAAAGTCTGGCCCCGTAACGAGCATCGGATATGATCCGCCCGGAGGGTTGGCGGGAAACTCGACCCACAATTACCTGATTATCTTCAGCGACAATGGCGCGTCGGTCACCACCATGACCAACCAATTCCAGTTCACCATCGCCCCGGCGCCTCCACCGGCGGCGGCCATTTTTCCGCCCGATCACGTCGTTGTCATTATGGATGAAAACCGCACCTATTCCGAAATTATCGGCAACACCAACGATGCTCCCTATATCAATTCGCTGCTGCCGTTTGCGGCGAACATGACCCGTTCGGTCGCCGAGCAGCATCCGACCGATCCGAACTACATTTATTTCTTCTCGGGCGCCAATCAGGGCATCACCGACAACAGTATTCTCAGCAACTTGCCGTTCACCACGCCAAACTTGGCGGCCCAGCTTATCGCCGCTGGCTTCACTTTTGTAGACTACGCCGAAGACCTGCCGTTGACTGGTGATCTCACGCCGGTCGTCACCGGCCCGGACGGCACTTATTACGAGGAAGAAAACGTGGCCGGTTACTGGATCAGCACAAACGTCCCGCCGCCCTCGACCAACAACTTGCCCCCGTCAGTTTTGCAACCGCTGACGAACTGGCCGAGCGACTTCCGCCAGTTGCCAACCATCGCCTTCGTCCATTCGGTCGAGGAGAACGACATGCACCAGGGTTACTGGCCGACCGACTCCAGCACCATCACGAACGGCGACACCTGGATCAAGAACCATCTGGACAGTTACATTAAATGGGCCATGACCAATAACAGCCTGTTCATACTGACATTTGACGAGAGCTACACCGCGTTAGAGGATCCCAACCTCTATAACCATATTCCTACGTTGTTCGTTGGCCCGATGGTCAAACCCGGAGATTACCCCGAAAACATCAATCACTTCAACTTGCTTCGGACTTTGGAGGACATGTACCACCTCCCCTATGCTGGCGCCGCCGTCACGGCCACACCCATCGCCGACATTTGGCTCCCTCCAAAGCTCCGCATCACGCTCCTCGGAAGTGGCCAGGTGCAAATCAACTGGCCAGGCGTTGCGATCTTGCAATCCGCCGGCCAGGTCGCAGGTCCGTACAACGATGTAACGAATGCGATCAGTCCTTATTTAGCGACGCCGGTCAACGAAAGGTTTTATCGCTTGAAATCGCCATGATTGCGACACGGGAAGACACTTCCCTGCGCCCACCTGTGTTTGTGGCGCGTCCAATCTCTGAGGCGGAATGTGCTTATGAAATACCGGAGAAGTGTGAATCCAAGTGTCAAACCAGACTGCTTGGATCAGTCAGGGTTCAGCCATTGGAGTAGTGGGCATGAGATAAACAGCGACTCCAGCGGGTCCGCGCGTACGGCTTCGAAACGGGGCAAAACGCGGTTCGCACTCCGTTCACATTCAGTCGAAGGCATCGTGTTGGCGAGGCCTTCGCCGCGATCGAAGAACATTTTGGCTTGAGTGAAAAAACCTAAACCATGACCAAAATCCCACCATCTGGAATGATCTCGAACTGAAATAGCATATTATGAAAAACAACTTCTCATCCATCACACGCCGCCGCTTTCTGGCAGATTCAACCAGGGCCGTCTCCGCTCTCGCCCTTGCGCCAGGCTTCATTGCTACCGCCGCCTCGCCGGGAGACCGCCGGAAGCTCTCTCCCAACGACAAGTTGAACCTTGCCTTCGTCGGCGTTGCGGGCCGCGGCGGCGACAATCTCAGAGAGATCACTGGCGCCGAAGCTGTCAACCTGGTCGCGCTCTGCGACGTAGATGAAGCCAACCTCGACCAAGTCGGCGCGAAATATCCAGCAGCCAAGCGCTACCGCGATTATCGCAAGATGTTGGAAGCTGAGAAGTCCTTGGACGGCGTCGTGATCAGCATTCCCGACCACAATCATGCGCCGGCCACCATGATGGCCCTGAAACTGGGGCGAAATGTTTATTGTGAGAAGCCGCTCACGCGTACGGTGAAGGAAGCTCGCGCAATCGGCCTCGCCGCGCGTGAGGCAAAGGTGGCGACGCAAATGGGCAATCAGGGTATGGCCTTCGAAGGCAACCGTTTCATCAACGAGTGGCTTGCGGATGATTGCATCGGCGCAGTGCGCGAGGCGCATGTGTGGTCCGACCGGCCGACGAGTCGTGGCAAACAGCCCGGCTGGTGGCCGCAGGGTATCCAGCGACCCACCGACACACCACCCGTTCCGGGCAAGCTGGATTGGGACTTGTGGCTCGGTCCCGCACCGCAGCGTCCCTATCATCCGGCGTATGTGCCGTTCAAATGGCGGGGCTGGTGGGATTTTGGTTCCGGCGGGCTGGGTGACATGGGGATTCACAACCTTGCGCCCGTTTTTGCGGCTTTGAAACTCGGTGCCCCGTCGAGTGTTAATGCCAGTTCCACTCCGGTGTTTCCAGAATCAGTCCCGCTCGCCAATGTCGTCCACTTCGAGTTCCCCGCGCGAGGGGACATGCCGCCCGTGAAGCTGCACTGGTATGACGGTGGCATCACACCGCCGCGTCCGGAGGAATTGGACGACGAACGCGATCTAAATCGCGAGGATGGTATCATCTTCGTTGGCGACAAGGGCAAGATGCTGGTAGAAGGCTGGGGCGGCGAAAAACCTCGCCTTATTCCCGAGTCGCGCAACAAGGGATACCAGCGTCCGCCGAAAACACTGCCGCGGTCCGTCGGTCATCATAAGGAGTGGTTGCTCGCCTGCCGCACCGGATCGCCGACCCGCTCGAACTTCGAGTTTGCCGGTCCGTTGACCGAAGCAGTGTTGCTTGGAATGGTCTGCGTCCGCAACGGCGGTGACAAACTTGTTTGGGACAGCGCGAACCTCAAGGTAACCAACGACCCCGAGGCGAATCGCTTTCTCCACTACGAGTATCGCAAGGGCTGGGAACTGTAATCAGAGCCGGCGAACTCGAACGTTGCGAAACCAGACGCTGTTACCGTGGTTTTGCAGCGCGATGTAGCCGGTTTTTTCCTGCGCGAACCGCGGCCACGCTTTGAACTTCGAGTTGGCAATCAACGTCTTCAACGACTCGCCGCCCAGTTCGTATTCCACAATCTTTGCGCCGTTCATCCAATGCTCGACGTGACTGCCCCGCACGATCAGCCGGATGCTATTCCATTCACCGGCCGGATGGCATTTCTTGTTTGTCGGCGCGATCAAGTCGTAGAGCGAGCCGGCGGAGGTCTTGGGATTCGCGCCGTCCTCGGTGTTGGCATCGTCAACAATTTGCATCTCTGGCCCGGTCACGTAAGTCTCCGGCTCGTCCTCCGAAACGTGGAACATAATGCCGCTGTTGGCTTCTTTCGACACTTTCCATTCCAGTTCCAACTCAAAGTTCTCGTATGGCTCGCGAGTGATCAGATCCACCTGATTTTTCGGCAGCGACCTCAACGCTCCCCCATCGATGACCCAACTGTTTGTGGGGAACGAGGGCTGTCTGAATCCGCGAAAGGCATCGGTGGACTTGCCATCGAACAAAAATTTCCAACCGGATTCTTCGCCGGTTCGGACAGCGGTGGAGCAACCGCTCACGAAGAGCGAAGTGGCAAATGTGATGATGGTAAACTTGAGCAGAGTTTTCATAAGCGGATTGAGTCTGGGACAAATGTTTTCATTTCATCGGCGACAAATAACAACGCATCGGGTTACGAATTATACCAAAGCCTGCAGGAATGGGAAGTCCTGCTTTGCGTCTTTCGGTCCTTGTCAACAGCGGCTATCTTCCACCCGTTTCATGCTGCACAAGATTCTCGAACCGGGCCGCCTCTGCTCCTCCCGACCATGCAATCCCTCGCAGAGTCGGAATCCGAAATAGCGGATCGTCGAGAGTCCAGGTGTAATGGCCGGGGATTGCTGGGCTTGTGATAAGAACGCTCCGCCACAGAGCATGGTCAGAATCAACGTGTCGCCACATTGGGTTCGAATTGCACCCCGATTCGCCAGTCGTCAGCGCCGCGACCGGCCCAGAAGCCGGGCTGATCGGCGCCGCGGCAACGGCCTGGAAGAAGTATTCTTGAAGGACTGCTGCACACGCGAAAGTCCGCAAGTATGCTCACTCTCTTGCGGGCCGGATGCAAATTGCCTGGCCGCCACCGCTATTGAGACGAAGCTCCAGCTTTTCAGTTGTATTCACGGTGCGCTTGTTGAAACCAAGGCGATTTGGGTCTTCGGAACCGGCCACATCCGCCCAGGCATCGACGGAGTAACGGCCTCGCGCGAGAAAGTTCAAAGGGACTTCCAACACTCGCGGCGTCCAATCTGTCATGGCCCCCAGATACCAGTCGGCGCCCTTGCGCCGGGCCACGACGATGTAGTTGCCGACTTTTCCATTCAGGACGCGCGTTTCATCCCAAGTGGTGGGGACTTGTCGAATAAAGTCAAATCCGGGCTGGCCTTCGTACGCAGTCGGCGCATCGCACACCATCGGCATCGGGTTTTCAAAAACGACGTACATGGCCAGATGATGGCAGCGCGTGCCGAGGACGCTGGGTTTAAAGACAGTTGGTTTGAACTGATCGCGATTGGCTGACCGGAATCCGCCGAGGTGGTAGTCCATTGGCCCGGCCAACATGCGGGTGAAAGCCACCGTCACGTTATGCGGCGGTGCGCATTCGTCGCCCCACTTGAGATATTCCAAATTCAAAACACCTTCGTGATTCATCAGGTTCGGATAGGTGCGCTGGAGTCCAGTGGGCTTCCAAACGCCATGAAAATGAATTTGCAAATGGTGCCGCACGGCGGATTGGAGGACATGTTCGGCGAACAGAACCATCTCCTGGTCGTCCCGATCCAGGAAATCCACCATCAAGCCTTGTACGCCCCACTTCTCATATTGCGCGAAAGCGTCCTCCAAATGTTCACTCAGTGGTTTCCAGTGAACCCAAAGCCGGATGCCCACGTTCTTGGACCGCGCGTAGGCCATCACACGCTCCATATCCAGACCTGTCCGTGGTTTTGTAATGTCCGAATCCGGGCCGGGGGCGTAGCCGTTCTGCGACTGATGGTACCAAGGAAACTCGTCCACGGTGCTCATGATGGAGTGCGAGGTGATGCCGTTTCGGTCGCAGAAGTCAATGTAGTGCTTCATGGTTTCCCAGTTGAGTCCGATGGTGAAATCCACTGGTTCCTGGTACGGCCCATTCCACCAATACCAGGTCGTCTTGCCGGGTTTGAGCCACGAGGTGTCCGCGACGGCGATTGGCTCGTTCAGGTTCAGAATGAGGTTGGATTCGATCAAGCGGCCAGGAGAGGTGCCGATGAGAATGACGCGCCACGGCGAAGACAACGGCAGACGGGCCCGGACTTTGACCTCCTTGCTACCCGGCAAGGGCGACAGGTCGCACCGCAATCGCCGTTGTTTGCCGTCTCCCTCTGCTTTGAGATACATGCCGGCGTAGTTGCGCAAATTTGCCTCGGTGAGGGCCAGGCTGACGCCGTCGTCGTATTCCGCCAGCAACGGCAAGTCAATCAATCGGTTGATGGCCATGGTCGAAAGCCGCTCTGAAGCGTAAAGGCCTTCGTGAGATGTTGTGTAATTCTCGCGATAAAGCGGCCAGGTTTGCGGGTTGCCGACAAGCTGGAATCGGTCGGGCTCATCTGTGATTTCGACGGTCTCGACGCCTGCTTGCTGCGGAATCACATGGCGGAACGCCACCCCGTCATCATAAACGCGGAAAATCACCTGAATCTTTCGAACTGGATCTGCGCTGGTTTCTATGTCGAGAGTCATTTCATTGAACTGGTCGCGCACCGGATTGGACTTTCCGAATGGCACTCTGTAAGTCGAGTCGGAGCGGCGGCGGGCTGACTTTTTTTGGACCGCCTTTTCCAAGAGGTTACTCCCGTGAACACTTAGTCCCAATTTGCCTTCAAGCAACGCCTGCCCTCGAAAGCGAATTTGGAAGTCGGGTCGATGGTCTTGCGGCGATGAATGCGCTGCGGGAATCTGCAATTCAATCCTGCCGTCCGGTGAAGAAACGACGAGTGGCTCGTTGGCTTGGAGTGCTCCCGCCGAAACTAAACACGCCAAGGCAGAGAGGGCTGGTTTCATGGAACAAAAGCTACTCAGCAAAAGAGACGAACGGCAAGCCCCGAGAAAATGTCGAGGATGGCGGTGACAAATTCCAAATCTTGAGTGGCCCAACGTAATCGGAAACGGCTGAGTTTGCAGTCCTTTCATTAACGCCACGGCGAAGTTGGTTGTTGATGAGAGCCAGTTGGAAACCTAATAAAACCAAGATGCGCCCCGCGGTAGCATTCCCGATTTCAAGATTGCCAAAACCATGACGAACATGCACAAGAGAGCAATCAAATCCATGAAACCTGCATCCAGCCTTTTGAATCGTCGCGAATTCGCGAAAACGACTCTGCTCGCCGGTGCCGCCGTGGCGTCTGGCGCCGTTGTGGGTGAAGACATCAAACGCATCCGGACCGGCGTAATCGGGTGCGGCAGCGTGTCGGGTTCTTATCTACCGGTGCTCTCAAAGTGCCCTTATGTCGAGGTGGTGAGTTTGTGCGATATCCGACCGGAGCGCGCGCGCAAACGGGCGGAAGAATTCAAAGTGGCGCATCACTACCCTCACATCGACAAGATGCTCGCGGGCGAACCGTTCGATTTCCTCATTGATCTAACAGACATGCAGGAGCACGAGCACTTGAACCGGCAGGCGTTGGAAGCCGGCAAGCATGTCTGGAGCGAAAAGCCCATCGCCAACTCGCTCGCCGCCGGTCAGGAATTGCTTCGCTTCTCCAGACAGAAGAATCGGCGACTCTGGGGCGCACCGATCACGGTGCAAAGCCCTCAGTTCGCGTTTATGGCGCGCACGCTCGCGCAGGGCGCGCTGGGACGCGTAGCCGCGGCGCACGCGGACTACGGACACGAAGGGCCGAACTGGTCTTCGTTCTTTTACGAGAAAGGTGGCGGCAGCATGCCGGACCTGATGGTTTACAACCTGACCTCGCTGACGGGTTTGCTTGGGCCGGCGAAACATGTCACGGCCATGTTGAGCATCGTCACGCCAGAACGGGACATCACCGAGAAGGGTAAGATCAAGGTGACCGAGGAAGATAACGCCATGCTGTTGCTCGACCACGGCAAGGGCGTGATCGCGCACGTGCAGTCTGGCTTCAATTACTTCAACCCGCACGGCCACGACGGCAGCGGTGAGCAGCGGCACACCATAACGATCGTTGGCTCGGGTGGCTTCATTGGATTAGTGGGCTACGATTGGGCGCCGCAAGGCGTGGACGTTGCGACGCACAAACAACCAAAGCTTGAGCGGCACGCGACTGATGCGGAAGGTTACATCTGGCAGCAAGGCGCGGCGTTGGCGGCCGAATGCCTCGTCACCGGGCGCGAGTTGCTCGTCACGCCAGAGCAAGCGCTGCACGTGCTGGAGATCATCACCGCCGCACGCGCGTCACAGGAAACCGGCAAGCGCATCGCGCTCACGTCCACGTTCAAATGGCCGATTGTGAGCTGAGCGGCAAGGAAATGTTTTTGAGGCGCAGGCTCATCGTTGCCCCCTTACCGCACATCGTCCTACCTGTCCGCGTATAACTAAAACGACATATCCTTCATCAAATGGCTTC
>PLJQ01000109.1 GCA_003140275.1 Limisphaerales bacterium | reverse complement strand
CTCACCCACTTTTAATTACACCCGACTATATCAAAGCCAAGCGGTTCGAGAAAATGTTGCTTCTTGTGAAACGATAACAACCGCGTAACTTTACCTTGCTTATGAAACTCGTTGCTAAATAACAAGACGAAGGACGTTTTATGAGAATAAATACCATCAAAAATACTCTCTTGATGATCTTGCTGCTCCTCGGTAGGCAACATAGCTACTCTCAGGATTCGTTTGTGAACTTAGATTTTGAGTCAACAACTTTGGCTCCGGATGGATCACCGAGCACAGTAGCAACTACAGTCGGTTTGCCTGGCTGGACTGCTGTCATTGGAGGAGTGTCTCAGTCAACAATTCTTTACAATGACGTTACGCTTGGAAATGCCAGCATAGCAATACTTGGCAGCGGTAATTCACTAAGTCCCGTAATTGAAGGTCAATTCACTGTAGTTTTGCAACCAGGTCGCGATCCATTACATCCGGTAAGCCCTAACCATGTTAGCGCCTCCATATCTCAAGTCGGTTTAGTACCAGCCAATGCCCAATCCATTCAATTCAAGGCATCAACTTTCAGCAGTTTTTCGGTAAGTTTAGATGGTCAGAACTTGTCCATGATTCCATTGGGAACAGGCCAAAACTTTACGCTTTACGGGGCAGACATATCTGCATTTGCTGGACAATTTAGGACATTAGCAATCACCGCGTTAGCGGCGCCTAACACTACTGATGCTTTCGATTCAATAGTCTTTTCGCCACAGCCGATTCCTGAGCCAAGCGTGGTTGGATTATTTGCCTTTGGCGCATTGCTCCTCGGCCAGCGGTTGCACAAGCGGCAATAGTTTTTTGCCAAGAGCTTGACAGAATCTTGAGCAACCCATGCGTAATGCCAACGAATTTCACTAATGCAGTGTCCGTGTCAGCGGGTTGTGGCCAGTACGGTCTAAAGGTTGCAGCGCCGTAAAAACTCCCGGTTGCGCCGCGCGAATTCCTTGGGCGCACCCATCCCGGGCAACACATCCTGTTCAACGATAATCCAGCCCGGGTAGTTTGCTTTTTTCAGCCCGGCAGCAAAGGTTTTGAAGTCGATGTCGCCTTCGCCGAGTTCGCAAAAAATGCCACGCTTGAGCGACTCAAAATAGTCCCACTCGTTCCGGCGCGATTGCTCATGCACCTGGGGGTTGCAGTCTTTGAAGTGGACGTGCCAGATGCGATCTTTGAACTGCCGATAAGCCCGGAGCGGATCGCCGCCACCGCCGAAACGATAATGTCCGGTGTCAAAGCAAAGCCCGACAAGTTTCGGGTCGGTCAATTTCATCAGTTGCTCGATCTCCCAGGGTGCTTCGACAAATCCGGCGCAATGATGATGGAACACGCTGCGCAATCCGGTCTGGTGTCGCACTTTATCGGCGACACGGTTCACGCCCTGGCTGAACGTCTCCCATTGATTTGCTGACAGGCTGTTTTGGGAGCTGATGCGGCCAGCCAGTTTTGTTCGTCTTAGGTCTTTGCCATTATCGTCGGCCAACACGATGAACGGCAGGTCGCCCACGGCCTCGGCCATCAAGCGCGCGGTTTTGACGGCCCGATCTTCGCCGTCCGCATGGGTGGACTCCTTGGCGAAGGCGACCGGCACAAACGCGCCGAGCAACGCGAGTCCCCGCTTCTGCAACTCGGCATGCAGCTTCGCCGGATCGGTAGGCATGAACCCCCAGTCTCCCAACTCGGTGCCGGTGTAACCGGTCGCTTTGATTTCGTCGAGCACCTGGGCGTAACCCAGCGTCTTGCCCGGCAGATCAAATTCGAGCACGCCCCAGGAACACGGTGCATTGGCCACGGAAATGGATGATGAGATTGTTGCTGGTGCGCTCATAACTAATAACTAGATCAATCCAGTCGCCGGTTTGCTTCGGAGGCTACCGGTCGCATCTTCACAGATAATGGCGTTCCTTGGTTCTGGCTCGTTCATATTCCTTCCGCGCTTTTTTGACGGCAGCAAGGGTCGAAGTCCCGGCGATGGGCACGTCCCACCAGGATTCATAGCCGGGCACGCGTTTCTCCGGATCGGTCTCGATCACGATCACCGTCGTCCTGGTCTGTTGGCGGGCATTAGCGAGCGCGGTTTTCAGTTCCGAAATATTCTGCGCGGTGATCGCGTGGGCGCCGAGGCTGCGGGCGTTGGCGGCATAGTCCACGGGCACCGGCGCGCCGTCGAGGTGGCCGGTCCTGGCTCTCCGGAAACGGTAGCGCGTCCCGAAATCACCGCTGCCAATCGAGCGCGACAGACCGCCGATGCTTTGGTAGCCGTGGTTGTTCAGCAGCACGACGGTCAGCTTGATACCCTCCTGAACCGCCGTGACAAGTTCGGAACACATCATCAACCACGAACCGTCGCCGACCATCACATAGACTTCGCGATCCGGCGCCGCCAGCTTGACGCCCAGCCCGCCGGCAACTTCATAGCCCATGCAGGAGTAACCATATTCCATGTGGTAACCTTTGGGATCGCGCGTGCGCCAGAGCTTGTGCAAATCGCCCGGCAAACTTCCCGCCGCGCACAATACCACGTCCCGCGGCCGGCTGAAGTCATTCACCGCGCCGATGACTTCGCCCTGGCTGACGGGCAGTCCGGTGTCCAAATTGTGAATGCGTTCCACTTCAGCATCCCAACTGCGATTGAATTTCTGTCCGCGCTTGCGATGGGCGATGCTGACCTGCCAGCCGTATAGCGCCTTGCTCAACGCTTCAAGCGCGGCGCGAGCGTCGGCCACCAGGGGCAACGCGGAGCGTTTGAACGCGTCGAACTCCGCGACGTTGAGGTTGATGAAGCGAACCTTCGGGTTTTGAAATGCGGTGTTGGAAGCCGTCGTGAAATCGCTGTAGCGCGTGCCGATGCCGATGACCAGATCCGCCTCGCGAGCGGTGATGTTGGCACCGGGCGTGCCGGTGGTCCCGATCGCTCCGAGCGACTGCGCATGGTCATAGCGCAACGCGCCTTTTCCCGCCTGGGTCTCAGCCACGGGAATTCCGGTCAGTTCGGCGAATCTGGCCAACGCCCCGTGCGCTTCGCTGTAGAGCACGCCACCGCCGGCGACGATGATCGGCTGCTTGCTCGCGCGAATCCATTCAGCAGCCCGCTTCAACAATGCAATCTCCGGGGCGGGCCGTGGGATGTGCCAAAGCCTCTCCTCAAACAACTCGACCGGATAATCAAATACTTCGGTTTGCACATCCTGCGGCAACGCGAGGGTCACGGCGCCCGTCTCCGCCTGCGACGTGAGCACGCGCATGATTTCGGGCAGCGAGTTCATGAGCTGGTCAGCACGATTGATGCGGTCCCAGTATTTGGAAACGGGCCGGAAACAATCATTGACCGAGATGTCTTGTGACGACGGGTGCTCGAGTTGTTGCAATACCGGGCCGACGTTGCGGCGCGCAAAGATGTCGCCGGGCAGGAGCAACACCGGGATGCGGTTGATGGTGGCCAGCGCGGCACCGGTGACCATGTTCGTCGCCCCCGGTCCGATGGAACTGACGCAGGCAAAGGCGCGCAGGCGATTGTTCATCTTGGCGAAAGCGGTCGCGATATGCACCGAGCCTTGTTCGTTTTTGGTATTGTAATAACGGAATTCCGGAAATTGTTGCAACGCCTGACCAATGCCCGCGATGCAACCGTGGCCGAAGATGCCGAGACAGCCGGCGAAAAACAGCCGACGCTTGCCGTCCCGTTCAACGTGCTGATGCATCAGAAATTGGATGATGGCTTGCGCGCTGGTGAGTCGTTTGGTCTTCATGTGAATCGGTTTATCAAAAGCCGCCCCGCGCTTCGATGAATTTCAACGCTTCCGCTTCATACATCATAAAGTTGGCGCAGCCGTGTCGCGTGACGACAATGGCGCCGCCAGCGTTGCCCATGCGGGCGGCCTTGTACCAGTCCCAACCTTTGACCAGGCCATAAATGAAACCGGCGCCGAAAGCGTCGCCCGCGCCAAGAACATTATGAACTTCCACCGGGAAGCCGGGTACGTCGGTGGGCCTGGCTTCGGACGGAAAAAGCGTGGCGCCTTTCTCGCCACGTTTCACGACGATAAGCTTCGGGCCGTGGCGTTGCATGGACTCGACAGCGCTCTCCAGATCGCCCGCGACACGGGCACCGGAGATTTGCGAATGGCGGACGTTGACCTGAGTTGGATCGGTGAGCGTGACGGCTTTGCATTCGTCCTCGGTGCCGAGGACGATATCCACCAGCGGCAACACGGCGCGCACCGTGACGCCGAAGGCCCGCGCGTCGTGCCACTGGTTCGGACGAAAATCGAGGTCGAGAATCACGGTTGCACCCGCGGCTTTGGCCTGTTCGGCGGCAAAGAGGTTGGCGCTGCGACTGGGTTCGCGGCTGAGGCCGGTGCCGGAAAATTCAAAGACGCGACAATCCGCGATGGGAGTCGCGAGAACGTCGTCAATCGAAAGCTGATTGTCGGCGCAATTGTCGCGGTAATAGACGAGCGGGAACTTGTCGGGCGGCTCAATGCCGAGAACGACGGCGCTCGTGCGGGTGCCCGGCTTGCGCGGAATAAATCTGGTTTCCACGCCTTCCTTGGTGAGGAAGTTCAGAATGAAATCGCCCACCGGATCTTCGCCCACCGCCGTAAGCACGGCGGTGCGAAGACCCAACCGCTGCGCGCCGACCGCAATGTTCGTGGGCGAGCCTCCGACGTATGCTGCGAATGATTTAATTTCGGGGAACGGCGCGCCCACATCATTAGCGTAAAGGTCGATGGACGAGCGGCCCATCGTGATGAGATCGAAAGTGGGAGAGGGCTTTTTCATATTCTAACTGGCCTTGGCGCTCGTGGCTTTCTCCATGTCCATCGTCACTACCGGCACACGCGGATCTCTGGTTTTCCAGGTTTCCTTGATCCAGGCGTGTTGCGGATCGTCAGCATTGGCGAGCGACTGGGCGCTGCCGGCGAGGAAATTCAAATAGTAGGTCGTATAGCCGTGCGCCGAGGCCACCGGATGATAGCCCTCCGGCACAAGCACCACGTCATTGTTTTGCGCCACCATCACTTCATTGAGGCGCAAGTCGGAAGTATAAACACGCTGGATGGCGTAGCCCTCCGGACGATCAAACTTATAGAAGTAAGTCTCCTCCAGGCCGGCTTCGAGCAGGTTGCCTGCGGCATCCACGCGATGAACATCGTGTTTGTGCGGCGGATACGAACTGCAATTGCCGGACGGCGTGTAAACTTCGACCGCCACGAGCCGATGACAATCAAAGCCGGGCGGGATCAACGAATTAATTTGCCGCGTGGCGTTGCCGCCGCCGCGAATCTCCACCGCAACTTGTTCGGGCGTCACCAGCCGTGCCGGATGATTTCCTTCCGACCGGCACCAACCCCATGCGATGTCCATCCCGTCGGCCAGGGCGGTTACAGCGAATTCGGTTTCGCGGGGCAAATAGAGCGCGTAGGGCAGGCCGTGAAAAACGTCCGGTCGCCGGCCGATCTTCTGCCAGTTGCCACGCGAGGACTCAACCGAGCAAGCGCCGCCCAGCACTACGAGGCCGTATTCGCACAGGCCAGTGTTGCCCCGCCAGGTTTCTCCCCGGCTCATGGTGCGTGCCGCAAAATTTAGGTGCTCCCAGCCGGCGGTTTCGGGAGTCACACGCACATATTCGCCCGGCGGTGGCTTTGGGTGGACGAGCAATGGAGATTCACTTGACGCCTTCATTGCTCAGGAGGTTCTTGGAACCTGTTTGAAAAGTAGCGGCGGGCCTCCTGGCCTGCCGTAGAGGGCGCATCTTGCCGCCCGGATAAATCGCCCGGGCTGCGATCTCGCTCAAGTTTTACCGGGTCATTCATTGTTGCCACGATTTTTTTCCGCCGGGCTGGCAGCCCGGCTCTACGTCAGCTNNTCAGCCAAGATGGCTGACGCTACGGCCTGTCCGGCTGCGCCGAGGGTCGCGCATTTGGCCGCCACGAACGAAGCGAACTCTTCCATATAAGTTTTTCCTGGCGACATAAAATCAAATTCCTTGGGGAACCCTTTGAAAAACTCGCGATGCACCCGGGTCCAAATCAAACGGCCATCGGTGCCGATGTTGACTTTGGTGACACCGGACGAAATCGCGCGGGCCAACTCACTTTCGGCCACACCGCCGGCGGACGGGTCCAGGTCGCCGCCGGCCGCGTTAATCCGTTCGACTTCGCCAGCGGGCACCGCCGAGCCGCCGTGCAGCACCAGCGGAAAGCCTGACAGACATTTCTGAATTTCCGCGAGGCGATCAAAGCGCAACCCCTGCCGGCCGGAAAATTTATAAGCGCCGTGGCTCGTGCCGATGGCCACCGCGAGACTGTCGCACCGGGTGCGCTTTACAAATTCCTCGGCCTGCGCCGGGTCGGTCAGAATCGCTTCCCTGGCATCCACGCTCATCTCGTCCTCGATTCCCTGTAACAACCCCAGCTCGGCTTCAACAGCAATGCCGCGCTCGTGCGCTTTCTCCACCACGCGCCGCGTAATCGCCACGTTTTCATCGAACGGGTGATGTGACGCATCGATCATCACCGAGTTGTAATGGCCCGATGCAATCGCCTCCGCGCAGCTTGCCTCGTCGCCGTGGTCGTGATGGCAGGCAAAGACCATCGCGGGATAAATCTCCTCCGCGGCCTGCAACATCGCTGCCAGCATCCGGGGATGTGCATAACTTCGGATCGCGCGGGTGAACTGGACCAGGATCGGCGCTTGGGCCCGGGCCGCCCCGCGAAACAGCCCGTGAATTTGCTCCAGGTTGCAGACATTGAAAGCGCCCAGCGCGTAACGGCCATAGGCGGCTTTCAAAAGGTCAATCGTGGCGAGACGCATGAAGGTCCTCAGACGTTCAAATTAATGAGGGCAAGTTTGCGGACACAATGCTCGTGTGACAAGAGCATTCAGCAAGACCGAAAATAGGCTACTTGCTCAGTTCCTGGCCTGGCTGGAAAAATGCCCGCCGCTCATCGTCCTCAACTCCCAATGATTTTGGCGCAGCGAAAACGTAACTTCGCCAGCACTCCGCGTGTAAATCACCGGTACGTTTCTTTTGCTCAAACGCTCGCGCAGTTTTGAACTGGCTCGGCGGGTGGCGGGGAATTCCGAGTCGGCAATGATAATGACGCGAGGTTGGATGGCGTCGAGCAGCGCGTCGTTGAGTGGTTCGTTTTCAGCTGGCAAACCGGCGACCAAGATGTCAGCACGCAAATCAGGAGTTCGTTCGAGCAAAGCATTTTGGCCGGGTCGTCCCAGATCCGAGAGCAGCAAAATTCGTGTTCCCTGGAAATTGCCGAGCAACACCAGCGAACTGTCGTCCGCCTGCGGAAAACGGTCGTCTGACTTTGGGTGAAGAACGGTCCACGGGCCGAGTTGGTCCTTGCGGGCAACCTGCTGCCATTTTTCAGGAGTCCGTTCCAACCGTTCCAAAATATTCCGGTAAGTCGGCGAGCGGAACCGGATCGGGCTGGTGACAATATGATTTACGACAAAAGTGTCGGCCAGGATTTTCGCGCCCCCGACCTGACGCAGGTCGCCGTGAGTGAGAAGCAACTGATTCAGATGGTTCACGCCGTGAGCACGAAGAAATGGTTTTACGATGAATTGCACGGCGTTGGTGTTGCCACAATCAATCAACCAATCGTTTTTGCGACCGGGCGCGTCGAGGTAAACCGCGTGTCCGCCTTTAAGCGGAAGTACCGTAAAGCGCGTTTCGGCCCGTTGCTGACATTGCTGGAAACACCAGAATAATGCCAACAGCGCGAGTGCGCCGATTTTCCAGGCGCGCCGGTTGGATTTGAAAATCCATCCGGTCAAAACTGTGAGCACGATCAAATAGTACAGACCCAGGGTGAAAAGGCTTGGCGACGATACGTACGAATAAGCCGCCGGCCAGTCTGCGAACCAATGGCTGGTCACGCGGATGCATTCCATCAAAAACCAGGCCGCATGGTTGAATAACGCCGTGCCGCCGGGGAACCACCCGGCCAGCAGCAGACTGATTAAATTGCTGACCAGCACCAAGGCGCACAAGGGTACGGTGATGAGATTGGCCGGGGCGCTGACCGGCGTGATGATGTGAAAATAATAGGCGACGAGTGGAATGCAGCCGAGCCACGCTGCGAACGAGGTGAGCAGCAGGTCCAGAGTGAAGCGGGTGGGTAAGCGCAGGATTCGTTGCCAGCGCGGACGCAATTCGTCCGGCAGCAGTGGATCGGACTGAAGAACGTTTTGACCGAGTTTCTTGAGGACCGGAATTATCAGGATAATGCAGAGCACGACCAGGAACGAAAGTTGAAAGCCGGCTTGGAGAAGTTGTTGCGGTTCCCAAACCAGGATCAGGAGCGCGGCGGCGAACAGTGAATTGATCAAGTCACTCGGCCGTTTAAACGCCCAGCCGACGATGATGATCGTGAGCATGATCGTAGCGCGATCCGNNCGGAGGCTGGCCAGCCGGTCATCGCCGTGTAAAACCAGATCAGCGGAATCAGAAGCAGACCGCAAACGGCGCGCGGCAAACCCAGGACGCGAAACAGACCGAAACAAATTCCAAAGATGATGGCCATGCGCAGCCCGTCAACGGCAAAAATGTGATAGGTGGCGGCGCGAATAAACGGTTCGGAGACATCATCGGTCAACGCCGTTTTCCAGCCGAGTGTCAGCGCCCATTCCAACCGCAGCGACTCGTCTTCGGCGGGCAATCCGATCGCAAGGGCTTTCCGTGCCCAGGCCCGAAAACGATCGGCCAGCGGCGGATGCGATGGCGAAGCGATGATCCGCCAGTCGTCTGCGGAAGCGGTCTGCAACTGGTAATAAACTCCCTGCTGGCTCAGGTAATTTTTGTAATCAAACAATCCTTCCGCGACGGCGCCTTTCGGCGGGCCGAGAATACCGGTGATTTCCAAAGTCTGGCCGGCGAAAAAATCGGTGGGAAGAGCGCCGGGCGTGCTGACCGCCACACGACCATAGACCGGTCGCCAGGTTTGCTGGTTGAATCGCAACTCGCCGACATCGATCTGCGCCATTGTGCGCCAGGATGTTTTTTCGTCGTTGTATTCATAAACCCGTTGGTGCGGTGTTTCAGGCAGNNCCCACGACGACACGCAAATCATCTGGCGAAATAATCGCCGTGCGGAGGGACAGGTTTGTCCAGCCGATCAGCACGATTAAGGGCCAAAGTAACTGCGGACGTGCTTTGGCCCACAGCAGCGCAGCAACGGCGAGACTGAGCGAGGCAACAAAAAGTCCGACCAGTGGTGGATGTAAAAATCCGTCCAGCAACAAGCCGCCGCTGTAAAGCAACGCCACCATCACGAGTGGTCGTTTCATTGGAGATTACCAGTATTTTCGCCAGCGACCGAAACCCCGGAGCAGGATCAAACCGAGCACCGCTCCAAGTGTGTCGATCAACACGTCCACTACTGAACTCTGCCGATTGGGAACAAAAGCCTGGTGCAGTTCATCGGTGGCGGCATACAGCATGGCCAGCAATACGACCAGCCGCGCTTCAGACCATCGCCACGAACGAAGGTTGTTTCCCGCCGGCTTGTTGCGAGCGCACCAGACAAAAACCGCGAAAATGGCGTATTCAGTCCCATGCGCACACTTGCGCACCAGGAACACGATTCCTTCAACATTTTTCGGCGGCATGTTCGGAAAGAGCCAATGCACAATCGGCCCGATGAGGCGCGAACTATGTTGACTGGAGATTGTGTCGCTGGACAAAGAAAAGATGATCAACATCCATAGGATGACGGGCAACCAGTATTTCAAGAAGGAGCGCACCCAGAGCACAATGAATCAAAGCAAGGTTGTTCGTGCCGAGGCAATCTTAATTCTTATTCCGTTTGCCAAAGCGACGCATCTTTGGCAATAAACGCGCCGCCATGCGGAGATGCTTGCAATGTTAAAACTGGGACTCAACATCGACCACGTTGCCACCTTGCGCGAAGCGCGTTATCGCGGACGTGAGTGGGGCGAGCCTGACCCGGTGGCTGCGGCTTTGGTTGGCGAAATGGCGGGAGCGCACGGGATTACGGTTCATTTGCGTGAAGACCGCCGGCACATGTTGGATCGCGATGTTTGGAAATTGCGCGAAGCGATCAAGACGCGACTGAATTTGGAAATGGCCAACGCGCCGGAAATTATCGGCATCGCTCTAAAACTGAAGCCGGACGTTGTCTGTCTCGTACCTGAGCGCCGTCAGGAAGTCACAACCGAAGGTGGACTGGATGTGGCCGGTCATTGGAAGGAATTAGCGGAGACGCGGGAAAAAATGAACGATTCCGGCATCGAGGTCAGCTTGTTTATTGCGCCCGACGCGGCACAAATTGAAGCCTCCGCACGCGTCGGCGCCCAGTTCATTGAACTTCACACCGGCGCGTTTGCGGAGCATTTCGCGCAGGAACGGGAACGCGACAGGGAAATTGAACGGCTGGTTACGGGTGCCCGGCAGGCGCACTCGCTGGGCTTGAAGGTGAACGCCGGGCATGGATTGAATTATCAAAATACTCCTCAGATTCACCGCGTGCCTCACTTGAACGAGTTGAACACCGGTCACAGCATCATCAGCCGCGCCGTTTCGGTTGGCCTCCCGGTCGCCGTCAAGGAAATGCTCAGTCTGATGGAGAATTATCCAGGGTGACTTGCTCGAGCGTTCCGTCTCTCAACCCTCAACAAAAACCCTCAACCTTTTCAATGATCCTCGGCGTTGGCATCGACATTATCGAAGTGGCCCGTGTGCAGTTGTCCTACGAGAAATTTGGCGGGCGGTTCTTAACGCGCATCCTGCGCCCCGAGGAAATCGCCTACTGCTTGTCACACAAAATCCCGGCGCCCTTTCTGGCAGCCCGTTTTGCCGCCAAGGAAGCAATTTCAAAGGCGTTCGGCACCGGTATCGGCGCGCAACTCGGCTGGCAGGACATGGAAGTGGGCCGCAAAGCGAGTGGTGAGCCGTTTGTCATTCTGCATGACAAGGGCCAAAAGCTTTTGCGGGAGCGCGGTGGTCGCGCGGTACTCATCAGTTTGAGTCACACGCAAAACTACGCTACGGCGGTGGCGATTTTGGAGAACGTTTGAACGGCCATGCCGCCTTGACTGTCAAATGAAGCATCAAAAGCCCGAAGTTAAAAATGCGAGACCGGATCATAAATTTCCCGGTGAATGTAGCGTATGCGAAGCGCCCGGAGGCAGGCGTGTCGCTACGACCGCGCCACAACTATTTCAGTCGTGATTGAGAATAATACTCGCAATTCCCTCCGCGGTTGCTATGTTCCTGCTGTCATCCTTGCTCACAGGCATTCAGATAATACTACTGGGCGAGGTTGGTTCAGTTACCAAATGGTCAACCCATTGGACAGACGAGTCATGAAAATATAACACCAGCTGCTGGCTTTGGTCGCTTTTGACGGCTTGTTCACCGTGGTTTATCCCGTGTACACCCGAACTTCGAGGCTGGGCAGTGCGTCAATGAACAATCAATCTAAGGAATAAGCCATGAAGAACAGAAATTGCACCGTAATGGTCCTCGCACTGGTTGCGGTCGCGTTGACCGTCCCCCCCACCCGCGCCCAGTCAACTTACACACCTTACGCCTTTACCAACTTCGCCGGCCTGCCCGGCGCTTCCGGCACCAACGATGGCACTGGCAGCGCGGCGCGCTTCGGCGGTGCCTCCCTCGGCAATGGCCCCCAAGGCGTGGCGGTGGACACCAATGGCAACGTCTATGTCGCGGATACGTTCAACCACACAATTCGGAAGATCACGCCAGCCGGAGCGGTGACGACGCTGGCGGGCAGCGCCGGGCAGACTGGCAGCGCGGACGGCACCAACAGCACTGCGCGGTTCAACCAGCCCAATGGCGTAGCGGTGGATATTGCCGGGAACCTTTATGTGGCGGATACATACAACTACACGATTCGGAAGATCACGCCGGTCGGAGCGGTGACGACGCTGGCGGGCAGCGCCGGGCAGACTGGCAGTGCGGACGGCACCAACGGCGTGGCGCGGTTCTACTTCCCCGCCGGCGTGGCGGTGGATAGCGCGGGCACCGTGTACGTGGCGGATACCTACAACCACACGATTCGGAAGATCACGCCGGTCGGAGCAGTGACGACGCTGGCGGGCAGCGCCGGGCAGACTGGCAGCGCGGACGGCACCAACAGCGTGGCGCGGTTCAACCAGCCCAGCGGGGCGGCGGTGGACAGCGCGGGGAATGTTTATGTGACGGACAATGCCAGCCACACGGTTCGGAAGATCACGCCCGCGGGCACAAATTGGGTAGTGACGACGCTGGCGGGCAGTGCCGGGCAGATTGGCAGTGTGGACGCCACTGGGAGCGCGGCGCGGTTCAATGACCCCTTCGGCATGGCGGTGGACAGCGCGGGCAACGTGTATGTGGCGGACAAAGGAAATTCTACAATTCGTAAGATCACGCCCGGCGCGGTGGTGACGACGCTGGCGGGCAGTGTCCAGCAAGCTGGCAGCACGGACGGCGTCGGGAGCGATGCGCGATTCTTTCTACCGTTCGGCGTGGCGGTGGACGGCACGGGCAAGGTTTATGTGGCTGATACGTACAACAACCGCATCACCAAAGGCACGCTGGTCGCATCGTTGGTGTCGCTCCAATTCGACACGAGCGCCGCCAGTCTGACGGTTTCCAATGGCGTTTTCGTTTTTAATGTGCGGCTGACCGGCCCGTCCGGCAGCAACGCGGTCGTGGAAAGCTCGGCCGATCTTCAAGCCTGGACGCCGGTTCAAACCAATGCCTTGCCGCCAGCCGGTCTGAACCTGTCATTTCCGGTGGGCACGAACCAAAGGTTGTTATTCCGCGCGCGTCTGGTGCCGTAAGGCGCGGAGCGTCTGGCGGCGACTGTGTATCGCTCTTGATGGCGCCGTTCTTTTTTCCCGGATTAATTCCTTTCCCACTTGTCACCCTTGGCGCGGAGGTTAAAAGTCGCCCATGCTGTTGTTCCGCGAAAAAATTCCCGCCGATTGGTTGCCGAAAGTTTTGGCCAATCTTGCCGCATTACTCGTTGATCATGCGCACTTGGAGCGCAAAGCGGCGACCACGGCCTTGAACCTGGAAAAATATCGCGACTTGTATTCCCGCGTCGAGGAACTGAATGCCATCGCCATCGAAGAGCTACAACACTTTCAACTTGTGCTGGGTCTGTTGAAGCGACGCGGCATTCCTTTCAGCCAGCCCTATCCCAGTTCGTGGGTCAGTGGCTTGATGAAGTCCGTCCGCAACGGGCAACGACATCAGGCCATCGACCACTTGATTTGCTGCGCGCTGATCGAAGGACGGAGTTGCGAAAAGTTTCAGATTCTCGCCACTGAACTTAAAGCCATCGATCCGGAATTGGCGCGGTTTTATGCCGGCCTTGTGGAGTCGGAAGGAAATCATTATGCCACCTATCTTTTGATGGCGCGGGCGATTGACGAAGTGGAAACCAACCGGCGAATGGAATTCTATCTCGACCTCGACGCGAAACTGATACGCGAACCAAATCCTGTGCCAATGTTGCACTGAGAACGCCGGACCCACAAGAAAGGGCGGTTGAATTTGAATCCATTTCCAGGATGGCCTCGCCACGTTGGATCATCAATTAAGGCAATCCGTTTGTCTTGCGGCGTTAGAAGAAGCATGCTGTAGCGCTGACTTGTGGGCGACAGTGCCGGGGGGCATGCCTGTCTGCGGGTTCACAGAGCGACGCTGCAAGATAACTGCGCCGGGTGTGATCCCCGGTTTGCAATCCAACGCGGACCCTTTACGCTGGGGGCATGAGTTCGTTTACTGTTTCGTCTGGCAAGCTCGCCCAGCTTGAGCAGCGGATGACTGCGTTGGGCGTGCGGGCGTGCGATGTTGAGGAGTCGTTTGTCCGCTCGGGAGGCAAAGGCGGACAAAAGGTGAACAAGAGTTCCTCGTGCGTCATGCTGCTGCATCGGCCCACCGGGTTGCGCGTGAAATGTCAGACGACGCGGCATCAGGCCCTGAATCGGTTTCTGGCGCGGCGGCTGTTGCTGGACAAGATCGAGCGGATGCAAAAAGGGTACGTGGAAGCCGAACGGTCGGAGATTGAGAAAATCCGCCGCCAGAAACGCAAACGTTCCCGCCGCGCGAAAGAGCGCCTGCTGGCTGACAAGGCAAGCCACGGCGAGAAGAAACGACTGCGGTTACCAGTCACGACCGATTAGCTCCCCGTTAAAAAGTCCTCCGGGATTGTGCGGCGATCTGTGACCGCTGAATCTCCAATGAAATCCGGCCTCGGTGCTCACAGGTCGTCTCTACAAACAACTTTTCCCGCAGCCGCGTGGGTGCCAAGAGAGAGAACATGGAATAAGCTCCAAGCGTACAGAATTTCAACGAGAAATTCGAGCTGCTCACCTCCGTTTAACTTGCCGCGCCGTCGCAGTTCGTTACCATGATCCGGTGGGCAACCTGGTCGATCACTTTGAAGAATCCTTTCTTACACGCCGGCTCTTTCGGCGCGGCCAGTCGATTCTCATTGCTGTATCCGGAGGATTGGATTCGATGGTTTTGCTGCGTTTGCTTCATCGGTTTTCGGCGAAATACAATTGGCGGCTGACGGTTGCTCACTTTAATCATCAACTCCGCGGTCGCAGGAGCGATGCCGATGAACGATTGGTGCGAAGGATTGCAGCCGTCCTGAAACTACCCATCGTCGTTGAATCTGCTGACGTGAACGTATTCGCCGATAATCACGGTTTGTCCGTGGAAATGGCCGCGCGCCAGTTGCGTCACGAATTCTTCGCGCGGATGGCAACGCGGCGGAAAATTTCCGCCGTAGCTTTGGCGCATCATGCGGACGATCAAGTCGAACTATTTTTTCTCCGCGTGCTGCGCGGCGCCGGTGGCGAAGGCCTGGCGGGAATGAAATGGGTCGGCGCTTCACCGGTTGATCCGGCCGTAAAACTGGTTCGTCCGCTGCTCGACGTGGACAAAACGGCGTTGACAACTTTTGCCCGGCAACCGCGCATCAGGTTTCGCGAGGATGTCAGTAATCGATCGGTCGAATTTCAGCGCAACCGAATCCGGCACGAACTGATTCCGCTCTTGCGAAAAATCTACCAGCCCGCGTTAAGCAAGACGACGTTAAGACTCATGGAGATTGTCGGCGAAGAAGCCGCGTTCGTTACGCGAACTGCTCAACGATGGCAGAAGAAAAAGCAGCGCACGGCCTTTTCCCGCCTGTCTGTTGCGGTTCAACGGCGCGTTCTCCAGCTTCAGTTGCCGGGGCTTGGGGTGATCGCGGATTTCGATTTAATCGAGAAATTGCGAGGGTCGGTCGAAGCGGCGGCGGTAAATCCTCAACTGTGTGTCTTTCGTGATTCCACAGGGCGGATTCATTCAAAAAAAGTCGAAGTGACCGGATTTATTGACAAGCAATTGACACTCGACTTGACGAAACTCAAGGGAACGCTGGCATTTGATCGCCTGGAAATCCGGTGGCAAATTGAGCCGCAGCGCGGCTTCCGCTCGACCACGGCGAAGGTTTGTTGTGAGTATTTCGATGCGACCAAGGTCGGTTCGCCGATCGTGTTGCGGCACTGGCAACCCGGCGACAGATTTCAACCAATCGGCTTGGCGTCGCCGGTCAAATTGCAGGATCTGTTCACCAATCAGAAGATCCCGCGCGCGGAGCGGCGGCGATTATGCGTCGCTGTGAGTGCAGGTGGGGAGCTGTTTTGGGTGGAAGGTCTGCGAATCTCCGGGCTTTTCAAGCTGGACAAGCAGACCCTTCACCGATTGAAATGGAGTTGGCGGCGGTTTTAACACTCGCAGTTGCGGGTCAAAGATGACCATGCTAGCTTATTGCGAACAAGTTCTACACAATGTCTGACGAAAAAAAATTGAAAGACGACGATAAGAAGGGCGGGGAATTCAGAATTCCGCCGCGCACATGGATCATTTGGAGCGCCATCATCAGCAGCATCCTGTTGCTTTTGCTATTCAGAGATCGCTACGAAACCTCCAGCCCGGGTCTGAACCAATACGAGTTTACTCAAAAGGTGAACTCCAACCTGATTGCCAAAGCCTCCGTCATTTGCGATGTGCAAAATCCGCTTCAGGCCATTTTCCCAATTTCTGGAAAATATTACCCGACGGACGCCGAGGGTAACAAAAAGATTGGCGCGGACGGCAAGCCGGTCGAAGCTCCGTTCAAGGCTGAAATTTTTCTGACTGAGAAACTCAAAGAACAAATTTTTAACGGCGCTAACAGCGACAAGTTTGAGATTAAAAAAGCGAACACGTTGTTGATGGGACTGCTGATCAATTTGCTGCCGATTCTGCTGATTGGCGCGGTAATTTGGTTCGTTTTCATCCGCCAGATAAAAATGGCGGGCAAAGGCGCTTTGAGTTTCGGCAAAAGCAAGGCGCGGTTGCTGGCCAAGGAAAAAAACAAGACCACGTTCAAAGACGTGGCCGGTGTGGAAGAAGCGCAGGAAGAGGTTTCCGAGTTGGTCGAATATCTTAAAGACCCGAAGAAGTTTCAAAAACTCGGTGGCCGAATCCCCAAGGGTGTTTTAATGGTCGGCCCGCCCGGTACCGGCAAAACCCTTTTAGCCAAAGCCATCGCCGGGGAAGCGGACGCGGCCTTCTTCAGCATCAGCTGTTCGGATTTTGTGGAAATGTTTGTCGGCGTCGGCGCGAGTCGCGTGCGGGATATGTTCGAGCAGGCGCGCAAGGCCACGCCATGTTTGATTTTCATCGACGAAATTGATGCCGTCGGACGTAGCCGGGGTCACGGTTTGGGCGGTGGCAACGATGAGCGCGAGCAGACACTCAATGCGTTGCTCGTGGAAATGGATGGTTTCGACACCCAGGAGGGAATCATTATCATCGCGGCGACCAATCGCCCAGATGTTCTGGACCCCGCCTTGTTGCGGCCCGGTCGATTCGATCGTCAAATTACTGTCAACCTGCCCGATGTTCGAGGGCGGGAGGGCATTTTGAAAGTTCACGCCAAGAACGTGAAACTGGCACCCGCCGTCGATTTGTCCGTCATCGCTCGCGGCACGCCTGGTTACTCCGGCGCCGAACTGGCCAACCTGCTTAACGAAGCCGCGCTGCTGGCCGCGCGCACCAATAAAAAATCTGTTGGCATGGCTGAATTGGAAGAAGCGCGTGACAAAGTCCGCTGGGGACGCGAGCGACGCAGCCTAGCCATGACGGACGAGGATAAAAAATACACCGCCTGGCATGAGGCTGGACACGCGCTCGTCAACGTCATGCTCAAACACACGCATCCGTTGCACAAGGTCACGATCATTCCACGCGGTCAATCGCTCGGTTCGACCATGTCCCTGCCCAAGAATGACGTGTTAAGCCGCCGTCGCAAAGAAATGTTGGACATGATTGCGGTGACGATGGCGGGCCGCATCGCCGAGGAAATTGTTTCCGGTGACATATCCACCGGCGCCAGTGGTGATATTCAGCAGGCGACCACCCTCGCCCGCGCGATGGTTTGTCAATGGGGCATGAGCGACAAGATGGGCATGGTCCAATACGGCAATGATGATGAATACATATTCCTGGGGCGGGAAATGACCCGGGGCAAAATCTACAGCGAATTCACGGCACAGGAAATCGACGCCGAGGTCAAGCGGATCAATGACGAAGCTTACAAAGTCGCGCGGGACATCATCGACACCCACCGCGACAAGCTGGAGCTAATCGCCAGTATGTTGCTCGAATATGAAACGCTGGACGGAACACAGGTTGATGAAATTGTGCAAACCGGCAGAATGACACCGCCCGTGCCAACACCCCAAGTCGAGCCGCTCACGGGCGCTCCGGCCGGCACACCGCTGCCCGAAATTCCCAGCAAACCGACGCCGCCCAAATTGCCCGGCCTGGGCACTCCCGCGCCGGCCACGGCCTGATGAGCCTTTGCGAACGGGAATTCCCGTTCGAGATTTTCCTGTGATTGACTCATTGGCAGTCAATTCATTAGCCTATCGCCCCATGATTATTGCGCCATCCCTGCTGGCCGCCAATTTCGGGCGACTTGAGAAAGAAGCATTGCGGGCGGAACAGGCCGGCGCGGATTATCTCCACCTGGACATCATGGATGGGCATTTTGTGCCGAATATTTCTTTTGGCCCGGAAGTGGTGCGCGTACTCCGGCCGGTGACCAAATTATTTTTGGAGGTGCATCTGATGTGTTCGCGACCGGAAATTTTGTTGGCACCCTTCGCCCAGGCCGGCGCGGATCGAATGACCGTGCATGTGGAATTGGGAGAACAAGTCAACGCGTTGCTTTGGAAAATCAAGTCGCTCGGCAAAAAGGTTGGTCTGGCGATCAATCCGCCCACCGCCATCGGTGTGGTACAACCATTCCTCGAACAGATCGACTTGCTCCTGATCATGACCGTTAACCCCGGCTTTGGCGGCCAGCCATTCATCGTCGAGACGCTTCCTAAAATTCAACAAGCGCAGGTCTGGCGGCGCGACAAAAGCCTCGACTACCGCATCGAGGTGGACGGTGGTATCAACTTCGCCACCGCCGCGGAATGCGCGCGAGCGGGCGCCGACACCTTCGTGAGCGGCACGGGTCTTTTCGGGCAGCGCAGCTTGAAGCTTGCGATTAAAAGAATGCGAAAGCTGGTAAAATCCGCCCGACCTGCCAGCCGCGACTCTCAACTTTCAACCGCTTACCAGCTTTAATGGCTCAAATAAAATTCGGCACGGACGGTTGGCGCGCGATCATCGCTGAAGACTTCACTTTTACCAACCTGGACCGCGTCTCGCAGGCGACTGCTGATTATTGGAACTCGAATCCGGTTGCGGGCACGAAACGAAGGGCGGTTGTGGGCTACGACCGACGATTTCTGTCCGACCAGTTCGCGCGGCGAACCGCGGAAATTCTAGCCGGCAACGGCTTTCAGGTGACACTAACTTCAGAACCAACCCCCACGCCCGCCGTCTCTTTTGCCGTGAAGCACGAGCGTGCAGTCGGAGGTGTGATGATCACTGCCAGCCATAATCCACCCGCGTTCAACGGTTTCAAGCTCAAGGCTCATTACGGCGGTTCAGCCGAACCCGCCCTCTGTCAGGCCGTGGAACAAATGTTGGATAAAAATCCCGTCCGCGCGCTCGACTTGAAACAAGCTCTCGATGAAAAACGTGTTTTGTTGAAGAATCTTCGGCCTGTCTATTACNNGTCTATTACCGCGCAGTTAAACGGCAGGTGGATTTCAAACTCATTGCGCGCTCGAAACTCCGCTTCGCTCACGACGCTTTGTTTGGTGTCGGTGCGAGTTGCTTCGACGAACTGCTCGCGGGCACCCGTTGCAAAGTGACGACTTTGAACGCCGCGCACGATCCGCTCTTTGGCGGCATCAATCCTGAACCGATTGAGAAAAATTACGGGCGCAGCCAGGCTTACTTGCGCAAACATCCGCACGACATCTGTCTCGTTACCGATGGCGATGCCGATCGTGTCGGCGGCATGGATGGCCGGGGCAATTATCTGACCACGCACCAACTCATCTGTTTGTTGCTGCATCATTTCGTCGTCAATCGCAAGGGCAGCGGACGGGTCATCAAAGCGCTGACGACGACCTCGATGGTGGACAAAATGTGCGTGGCTTACGGATTGGAACTGGTGGAAACCGGCGTGGGTTTCAAATATATCTGCGCCGAAATGCTCAAAGGCAACGTCCTGCTCGGTTTTGAGGAGAGCGGCGGCATCGGTTTTCCGGGGCACATTCCCGAACGCGACGGAATTCTCGCCGGCATGATGTTGCTGGAAATGCTGGCGACCGAGCGCGTCTCGGTTAACACGCTACTCGCGCGACTGGAAAAACAATTTGGCCCGCACCGCTACGCCCGCCTCGACGCGCATTTTCCATTGGCGAAGCGCAGCGCGCTCATGGAATTCTGCAAAAACAATCCACCCGCCGCGCTGCTCAACTCGCCGCTTGCCGACATCAAGTCCTACGACGGCATTAAGTTTGTTGCGC
The DNA here is from genome assembly GCA_003140275.1 of Limisphaerales bacterium. Taxonomy (GTDB): domain Bacteria; phylum Verrucomicrobiota; class Verrucomicrobiia; order Limisphaerales; family PALSA-1396; genus PALSA-1396. Next base: position 10,458 of record PLJQ01000109.1, on the reverse strand, counting down.
AAGACGGCTCCTGGTTGATGCTGCGCGGCTCAGGCACCGAACCGATTCTCCGCATCTACGCCGAGGCGAGTTCCGATGCAGGCGCTAAAAAGCTTCTCAGGCTGGGAGTGCGTTTGACTCAGCAGGTGTAAGACTCAAAATCCGATCCGGTCACGTTTCTGCGGCTGTTGATCCGATTGGGTTTTTGGCGAAGGCAAATTCCCCCACGATTCTTCCGCCGATTAAATGTTCCTGAATGATTCGCTCTAAAACTGCCGGAGTGCATGAACGATACCAGATGCCTTCCGGATAAACCACCGCAATGGGGCCGCGCGCGCAGACGCGGAGGCAGTTCGCCTTGGTGCGATAAACCAGCGGCTCTGGTCCGACGAGATCCAGCTCCTTGAGTCGGCGTTTTAGGTATTCCCACGACTCGAGGCCCATTTTTTCCGGGGCACACTTCGGCTCGGTCTGGTCAGCGCACAGAAAAATGTGCCGCTTGTATTTTTCCAGACCCAAGGAGTTTACGGCGGCCTTCAAATTAATTGCCATGATGTTTAATCATCGTCATTGCCCGTCAGATTCAACTTGAGCTTCTTCAAACCTTTGCCATGCGCTCCGGCAAATTGAACAGGGTAGGGCGCGTCCACTCCTTTGACCGAATGCCAGATGATCCGGTTGAGCGTGTCTTCGTCCGCGCGATCGACTTCATCCAGGGGTTGCGCGATGCTTTGCTCGGCCCAGTACCGTTCCGCCCCTTGAAGTTGGGCGGTGGGTTTGTTCAATTCGTCCAAAGCGATGTTGTTTTTCAAAGCGACATAGGGCGAGAAATTTGGTGTGCCAGTGAAGCAATCAGTCATCAGTGGCGCGAGCGAATCCATCTGGTTCATCGGCGGAATGCCCAACATTCTTTCCATCGTGTGCAGCACTGAAGTTTGGTTGTAGAACTTGCTCACCACCACGCCGCGTTTTGTGTACGGACTGACCACCAGACAAAGCGAGCGATGTCCATCGACGTGATCGAACCCCGCCTGCGGATCATCTTCATTCACGAAAACGCACGTCTTCGGCCAAAACCGGCTCTTGGAAATGCGTTCAATGATGCGCCCCACTGCCAGGTCATTGTCCGCGACCTGCGCCCGCGGCGTCGGCCCTCCGGGACGCGTGCCGGAAGTGTGGTCACAGGGAAGGTAAATGATCACCAAATTTGGCCACTCACTCTTTTTTTCGCACTCGCTGAATTCGTTGAGAAAAATATCAGCCCGTAACGCATCGGGGATTCGCAAATTCCACCCGGGCGATTGCGGGCAACTGTACCGGCGCAAGGTTTCGATTTGCACGTCGTGCTTGAAAGAAATCGCATTCCCGTTGGTGCGATAGTTTTCGTAAATCGCCTGCCACCCCGCGTCTCCCGGGACGGGTGCGGTATAACTCATCTCGCCGTAGTTACGGAAGGAAAGCCCGTGCAGCAGCACGTTGTCCCAAATGAATCCTGTCGCGGCATAACTGATGGGATCATCGCCGGCAAACGGATAGCTGCGGGTAAAACCGCCAAAGGATTTCTCCAGATAATCGGTGGCATAACCCTCCATGGCCCACGCGTGGCCGTCGGCGGAGAGAACGCCGTTGCAATAATAATTATCCAGCAGGACAAACTGTTCGGCCAACGCATGATGATTGGGCGTCACCTCACGGCCAAAAACACACAACTCTGGATCGGCGTTGCCCTGTGGCAGATCGCCGAACACCTGGTCGTAGGAGCGGTTTTCTTTGATGATGTAAACCGCATGTTCGAAGACTGATGGCTCGCCCAGGCGGCGCGGGACGGGCACGGGCTTTTTGTGGCTTTCTGATTTTTCCCAGGCGTGCAAGATTTGCGGTACGCGAGCGTCGATGTTGACCTCCCGCGTGTATTGTTTCAACGTTTGGTCGCTGGGAATTTCAACTTTGCTCACGGTCCCAAGATACATGTGACTGTTCCACCCTTTCTTGTCCGACCGCGGATTTCGCGACCCCAGTCCTTTGACATTGGCAACGTAGAGAAACTTTCCATCGTTCGCCAGGGCGCCGGGATACCAGGCGGTGGGAATAAAACCTTCGAGTTTATGGTTTGCGCCCGGCGCGACCACAGCCACGGCATTATTACCGCCATTGGCCACGAAGAGCGTTTTACCATCCTTGCTCAAGGCCAGGGCATTGGGGGCGCTGCCAAATGGCAGTGTCGCGTCGGGGCGAACCAGCACCGAGTCAACCACCCGCAGGCTCGTCGCATCAATGACGCTTACGGTGTCCGAGTTTGCGTTGGCAACGTAGAGCGTTCGCTGGTCAGCGCTCAATTCTAGGTCCGATGGATGCAATCCCGTTGTGATCTGGGCGGTCTCCTCGCCTTTGTCGAGATCGACAACGGAAACCGTCCCGCTGGCCGCCACACCTCGTTCATCCACCAAAGTCTCGGTGCCGGAAGACTTGGCGCTTTTTTCACCCGGCTTTGGATGACGGCCACCCCAATTGGACACAAACGCAGTTTTCCCATCGGCCTTGATCGCCACGGCGAACGGGGCGACTCCGACGGTCACCTCGCGCGTCAGCATGCCCGACTCCAGATCGACAATTCCCAAACTGTTGTTCCGCGACAGGCAGACATAGGCCAGTTTCTCATCCGGTGAAAGCGCCAGGCCGCCCGGATGTGAATTTCCGGTGCCGCCGGGACCGGGCAACATAATCTTTCGCCCCCATGACATCTTGCCCTCCTCGCCAGGCCTGGCTTCCCACAGCATATTTTGCGCGGTGGTGGCAAACACCCGTGAGCCATCGCGAGTTACCGCAATGCCGTGCGTGGAACCGCCACCGGCGAGAAACTTCAATTCCTGACGGATTTTCCAGGCCCCGACATCGATGACGACCAGACCGCGATCATCCTTCACGTACAAGGTTCGTTTATCCGGAGAGAGCACAAGGTCAATCGGACGGCCGCCAAACTCGAGCGATTGACCGGCGGGATGAAGCGCCTGATGGGTTGATACGATATGTCCTCCGCCCGCCAGCGATCCTACTCGCTCAATCTGGTCAGTCTGACAGCCAACCAAAAGGAAAACAGCGCCGAGCGGAAGAAATAAATGTTTCATACCAGTCATTAATCGAAGCAGATGTTGCAAAGCATATTCTTTTTATATCGTAACAATAGACCTGTAAATCAGGTAAGAACAATTGCGTGACAAACCAGCTTATCCCAATCCTCACGATTGAAATCCCAAACTTTAGCCGAACCATCTTGGTTAGGACACCAAAGCTGGAAATGAGAATCATCAATACTCAAAAGGAGGGTACAATGGTCACATCGCAGAAGCTGCGAATTCTGGTTTGGCCAGCGCTCAACGCCTATCAAAATGCCAGAAACGGCAGCTTGCCCAAAATATCGCTTGATACGGTCATAGTCTCGAAAGACGTGAATACTCTCTGCTAGTCCCAAACTTCTAGCAATGTGGCAAATGGCGCGAGTATCCGTAAGTCCGGGCTGTGTCTGCCAAATGGGAAACGTCCCGCTGAAGCAAGCGATAAAATCGCCCTCGGAAATCGGCTGCTTTTTGCTCTGAATCTGCAAAAGGCAACGACAAGCGCAGCCGTCGATGTTCAAATTAGTTATAGGCGTATGCGTTAATACGTCCGATTTTTTGGTAGGCGTTTGGTTCGAGTTCACAGAAAAGCGACTACGAAAGAGGCACAGTAATTCCTAGCGTTGGTAACCAGAGCCATAACTTGTGAACGTTGTGGATGCGGTAACGCCGGGTCAAGGTAAAAGGCTACTCGATCAGGTGCGCGAGGTGATTACCGTACGGAGCATCGTATTTTAGGCTTGATTAATTCGCATTTTCAGGTTCAATATTTTTCAATTTCGAACCTTTAAGACACCGGCTTTACTGGGGCTTTTTCGGGGCAAGAAATTATTCAGTGAAATTCAACTCTCAAAAACGGCGGGAAACCATGAAAACCAAATACATCTTTGCTCTAGCGTTTTCGCTCTTGCTGGCTGGCGCGGCAAAAGCACAGTCAACTTGGTACTGGACCAACAAGGCTAATCTCCTAAAAGAAGGCCGCTCGTTTGGTGTCGCCGCACTCAATGAGAAAATCTATGTGGTCGGGGGTTACTGTGGGGGGCATTGTGAATTGGCGACGGCGGATGAGTACGACCCAGTTTCCGATACATGGGCACACAAAGCGAACATGCTCGCGACTCGTTATGCCCCCGCTGCCGCTGCACTCAACGGAAAACTATATGCGATTGGAGGCGTAAACGAAAGCGGCAATCTGGCGACCGTCGAGGAATATGACCCAGCAACCGACACATGGACCAACAAGGCAAGTATGCAACAAGCGCGTTTTGCATTTCAAGCAGTCACGTTAGGCGGAAAAATCTATGCCATTGGAGGCACGGATGAAACCGTCGGTAATAATGACCCCCTAGCTTCTGTCGAGGAATATGATCCTGCCTCTGACACATGGAGCGCAAAGGCGGACATGCCGACTCCGCGACTCTCGTTCGGTGCTGCCGTCCTCAACGGAAAAATCTATGTAATCGGCGGACGAATTCTTAATACGCCGATTCCTGAAGTCTGGGAGTACACTCCCGGCTCGAACACCTGGGCCATCAAAGCAGCCATGCCGACACCAAGAGAAACCCTTGCTGTGGTCAGTGTAAACGGCAGAATTTTGGCAATGGGTGGTAGTGCATCGGCGGGAGGCGTGGCCACAGTCGAGGAATACGATCCAACGTCTGATACTTGGGCAGCCAAACCCGACTTGCCGACGGCGCGAAACGAGTGTTATGCCGTTAATTTGTGTACTGTTCCTAACACCGTTTTCGTTTTCGGAGGATATAACGATTACACGATGATTGCTCTTACCGTGTCGCCACTGTTAAACATCTACACCGCGATTGAATTGGAATTTTTTACTCAGACAAACAAGGTTTACCAACTGCAAGCCTCACCCGATTTAATTTCTTGGACAAATACTGATTCAACATTTCAAGGCAACGGCGATTATTGGACAAAACTTTATTCCACCAGAAGCCAAGTAAGACAGTTTTATCGGATTCAAGTCATTACGCCGTGAATTCAGTCAACACGTCGCCCACATAACCTTATTTGATGTATGAATCCCAATGGATAAAAAATGATTAAGGAGAAGCCAGATGATACGCAACTGAAGCTCTACGCGTTGCTCGTTGACCAGCTTCAGAAATACACGACGATTCTCTGGCAGTTCCCCACGGCATTGCTTGCAGCGAACGCTTTCGCATTGGACAAGTTTGAAGCACAGCCTTGGATGATGTTTGCTTTAGGCGCAATCGATGGAGTCTTGGCTTACGCGTTTCATCGTTTGGTCATTCAGCAGCGCGCTATCATCTCGGCAACTAAAGTGGCTGAGGCGATTCTCAGCGAAACCACATGTCAGGCATTTATTCCGAAATTCACCACGGCAGTAATCGGAGGGCCATGCGTAATTGTTTTTACACTTTGGACCTTGAGCGCAGCTTTGGTGGTGAGCTCTCTCGGCAAGATTTGTTGCCATGCACGATAAGCGAGCCCTGAGAAACTCTCTGTGGAAGTGACTGGCAAGCACAAGGTCTTGCCCCGATGTTTAGCCTGCCATTTTTCCTGAAAATTCCAACCAACGCTTGCCAAGGGCGCGGGTTGAAATTACCTTTCGCGCTCTTATGGAAAAAGTTGTCATCATTGGAACCGGTTGCGCCGGCCTCACCGCCGCGCTTTACACCGCGCGCGCCAATCTCCACCCGCTGGTGTTGACCGGCACGATGCCCGGCGGCCTGTTGACCACGACCAGCATCGTCGAGAATTATCCCGGCTTTCCTGAAGGCATCGATGGTTATGAACTGATGGTGCGCATGCAGAAACAAGCGGAGCGGTTCGGCGCGAAGGTGAAGTTCGGCACGGTCGAAGCCGTGAAGTTGTCGCAACGGCCTTTTGTGCTGACGGTGGATGGCGATCCGGTGGCAGCGGAAACCATCATCATCGCCAGTGGCGCCGGCCATCGTCATCTCGGCCTCGAAAGCGAATCGTTGTTGGAGCGAAAAGGCGTGACTTATTGCGCGACTTGCGACGGCGCGTTGCCGATGTTTCGCAATCAGCCGGTGGTCGTCGTCGGGGGCGGCGATTCCGCCTGCGAAGAGGCGACGTATCTGACGCGGTTTGCTTCCACGGTTTATCTGGTGCATCGGCGCGACAAACTCCGAGCCTCGCAAATCATGGCCGACCGCACCCTCGCCAATCCCAAGGTCAAACCGATCTGGGACTCGGCGGTGACGGAAGTGCTCGACGTGAAACAGGACAAGGTGACCGGTGTCCGCATCAAGAACCTCAAGACCAACGCTGAAAGCGTGCTCGATTGCGCCGGGGTGTTTGTGGCGATTGGTCACGTGCCGAACACGCAACTCTTCAAGGGCGTCATCGACATGGACGAAAACGATTACATTCTTCCGAAGCAAGGCACGGCGACCAATGTGGAGGGAGTGTTCGTGGCAGGCGATTGTTCCGATCATGTGTATCGCCAGGCGGTGACGGCGGCGGGACTCGGTTGCGCAGCGGCGATTGACGTGGAGCGGTATCTGGCGGGGTTGAACAAGTAAAGCACGGCATTTCTTAAAGTACGAGCTTGTAACCCACGCCATGCACGGTGAGCAGGTGTTTCGGCTCGCCGCTATTGTCCCCAAGCTTTTTCCGCAACTGCACGATGACCTGATCGAGTGTGCGGGTCGTGCCGTAATAATTATAACCCCAAATCTCGTTCAACAACCGGTCACGGGACAACACTTCGGCGGGGTGCGCAAAGAAAAGCAGCAGCAGCCCAAGCTCTTTAGCGGTCAGTTCATTGCTCGTCTTGCCGCGTTTGATCTGAAACGTTTTGGGATCGATGGTGGCAGCGCCGATCCGGAAAGAGGCTTCGCCGGCCGCTACACTTGAAGTTGCTTTCGTCGTGCGACGCAAAAGCGCCTGAATCCGCGCCAGCAATTCGCGTACGCCAAACGGTTTGGTCACGTAATCATCCGCGCCAAGGTCCAGGCCGACAACCTTGTCGATTTCCTGCCCTTTGGCGGTCAGCATCAGCACAGGAGTACCAACCTTTTTTGCGCGAAGTTGTTTGCAGAAGTCGTAGCCGCTCAGACCGGGCAGCATAACATCCAACACGATGAGGGCAGGGCGATGTTTGCTGACGGCTTCAAGTGCGTGATCGCCGCGATTGCAGACCGCCACGTCGAAGTCTTCGCTTTTCAGAATCTCTTCCAGGCCCAGCAAAATGTGGGGATCGTCTTCAACAACCAGAATCTTGATTTTCATTCGTCGTCTAAGCCGGTTTCACCGGCAGACGCAGCACAAAACAACTTCCGCCGCCGTCGCGCGGTTCGCATGTCACATCGCCGCCGTGCGCCCGCGCAATCTGGCGGGCCAGCGTCAGCCCCAAACCTGAACCTTGAATACCGCTGTTAAGCGAGTCATGAGCGCGGTAAAACTGTTCGAAAATCTTCTCCTCGCACCCACGCGGCACGCCCATGCCGCGGTCCATCACACGCACTTCAACCGAGGGCTTTGGCTGGTTGTGACGTTCGATTTGCAACTCAATTTCCTTCTGTCCATTCGAATATTTTTCGGCGTTCGAGAGCAGATTCACGACAACCTGGGCCAGCGCATCCCGATCACCGTTTACAATCTGCGGCGATTCGGGGAACGCACAGTTCAGTCGAAAACCATTCGACTCCAAGTGTGGCCGAAACGTTTCCGCGGTTTCCCGGACGACCTCGGCAAGGTCACCGGATGCGAAACTATATTTCTTTTCGCCGCGTTCCATTCGGGAAAAATCCAGAACGTTGTTGATCAAGCGGGTCAAGCGCGCTGTCTCAGCGGTGATGATGTTCAAGAACGAGCGTTGTTTGTCCGGCCCGGTCACGCGGCCTTCGGCCAGCATTTCGGAAAACATGCGGATGGAGGTGAGTGGAGTTTTGAGTTCGTGAGAAACGTTGCTCACGAAATCGGTTTTCTGCCGCGCGAGGGTCAACTGACGGTTCAGGTCACTCACGATCAGCCAACTACCGGCGCCGATGGCAACGACGAACAGTGCGATGAGCAAACCCAACGTGAGCCTCATGGTGCTGGCGGAGCGCGCCAATGAACCGGGATCGGTGAGATAAACCGCTGCCTCCCAGTGCGGCAATGCTTGGCCGATCTCGGTGGCGACAAACGGTCTTTTCCAGTTGGCCTGAAATCCTGCGGACGAAATTGCCACGGGTTTGGCTTTGTCGTCCAGGACGGCGAATGCGATACCTTCGCGGTATGCAGGCTCGAAGGCTTTGACTCGTTCTTTCAGTCCTTCGACCACGCGGGCCAGATCGAGTTGGGCGCCGAAGATTGTTTGTTGTTCAAGAGGTTCGAGATGCGGTTCGCGATGCCAAAACATTAGTCGGAGTTTGTCCTGAACGAACCGGGCCAACATGCCGTCCATCGCGTCGCCGATGAGGACGCGAAATTCGGCGTCGGCGGCGACGACTTTGGAAAAATTCAGGCTTTCCGCCTGTAGCTCGTTCGGCACCGGCAAGACCGCTTGTTGCTGCATGGGATTTATTTTCCGCGGCTGAGCCTTGCTCGCGAAAAGGTTGGTTTCGAGCAGCGGCATTTTTTGAAAAGTGTTGATTCCGGAGGCAGACTTAAAAACAGGTTGAGCACGATGATTGGCCACGTTGTTCCAATAGACCTCTGCAATATCCCGGTTGACGAGAAAACCGCCATGGTCCGCGCAAAACATCCGCGCCTCGGGCCTACTTGTGGGCGACGGGGAGAGCAGTCCCTCCTTGGACGAAACACAGAAACCGACCTCGGCCAACGGCCATTGCTTGCGTATGTGGTTGTCAAAGCCCGCGCCTGCTGAGTGCAAAAATTCCGCGCCTCCGTCCCCGATGTGCAGTTTTTTCTCGCTTAGATACTGCTGGATTTGCCCGCTTAGATACTGCTGAACGTGCGTACTGAAATCTCGCTGCTGGTCGGAGAGATAGTCGGTGATATCCTTTGCCAACGCATCCGTCACGCCCTGGTAAAGCAGCGACTGTTGGCGCTCCAAAACGAACTGCTGATCGCGTAATGAGCGAACAGCCAGCCAGGCGAGGGCCAGACTCGGCAGGATCACAGCGAGCACAAAAATCAGTGCGACCTTTTTCATCTGCGTTTCACGTTGCCCCACGCTCCGAACAATGGCACGAGGCGTCCGCCCGGGATTAGTATCAATTCCACGCGGCCGTTGCGATGGGTTTGTTGGGCTGGCGCGACAGGTAATTATTCGCCAGTTGAAACGCGGGCGGAGCGAACCGGCCGAACTTTTTGGAATAATTTTGCAGCCACTGTTTCGCCGCCGCATTGCCGGCCTTCGCGAGTGCGATCTGGCCGGCGAGTTCTTTCTGCGTCTCGGGCATGATGATTTCGGCGCGCCCGACCATCAGGCGAACCAATTCGCGCGGTCGTGGGTTGAGTTGCAACGGGAGAATTTCGTCCGTCCAACCGTGCGGCAGAATGTAGAGCACCCGTACGCCATCCTCACCGAACCACGCTTTGTCCCACGTTTTCACCATCGCCCTCGCTTCCGTCGGAAACAAACCGGTGCTTGCGAGTGCATCCGCCATCGCCACGCCGACTTCCTGCCGGACTTGATCGACGGGCCGGCGTTCGCTCGCGGGCACGGAATTCAGTTTCTGCCACGTCTGACGCGCGTGAGGTTCAAGTTTTTCCAAATGCGTCCATTCCACCGCCCCGTCGCGAACCTGGAGGAGGAACAAGTGCGCAAGCGGCGCTGCACCGGTGTTGTCGATGCTCACCGTTCCGTCATCACTGGACGTGACAACGAGCGGTGTGCTGAAACTGCCGGAGCCGCGATAAAATAAAAATCTTTCGTGCTCGTCGGCGGGATTTGTCGGCGAGAGATCGTTGACGCGCACAAACGCCGCATCCGTTTCACGGGCTGAGAAGTAATGCGTGCCGTTGGTGTCAGTCGGCAATCGGTTGGCCATCTCCACATCAAGTCGGGACGGTAAAACGCGCACATCCCGCCAATGAATCAGGCTTTCCTTGTTCGCCGCGTTCTCTTTCGTCGCGGTGATTGCGTCGTTTGTCAGCGAAACGGACGGGCCGATTTCCGCGGCTTGTGGNNGGTGATCAATCCCTTTGGAAACCGGACGGTGACCTCGGCGGTTGTTTCGGTGTCCGAATAAAAATAGATCACCGGCGTTTCCATCCGCTGCAGCGTGGTCAGCCCGCCTTTGCCGGTGAACAACATCGACGTGGACCTTCGGTTCAACCCGGGCTTCATCCAGTCGTGAACGAACTTGGGCAACTCGCCGATCTGCGACGCGTGCCACGGCAACAGCACGCCGTCACCGCCTTGAACCGAAGTGAACGTGCCCCATTCATGCACGACCAAGCC
>PLJQ01000024.1:300-5697 GCA_003140275.1 Limisphaerales bacterium | reverse complement strand
CGAGTTTTGGTTGCCCGGTGACCCGGAAGGATTCGGGGCCGCCGGGCCGGATTGGAAATCAAAGGCGCGTGTCGCTGTGAGCGGCCTCGAATGCACGCGAGGCCGCCTCGGAGGAACGCGACACGCGCCCGGTTGCCAAAGTATTTTTGAGATGTTCCGCCATGCCCACGCGGCTGAGTTTACAGCCTGCCCCGGCGATGGCCGAGAGGACGCGCTCTTCGTCCATGATGATGCGGTCGCGTTTGTAGATCGGATAATCCGCCCGCACCGCGCGGGGCGTCAAATTGATGGTGGCCAGGTTCGCGCCCGCGTTGAACGCGCGCACGTAGCCGTCTTCGGACACCAGTCGCATGGCGCTGACGGCGGGGATGATCCAGTGCGGCGCGCGCAGCCGCATCCACGCCACACAATTCAGGGTCTGCTCGATGTCCCCATTGGGAGCAGCGCCATACGGTGTTTGCCCGCCTGCCACAAAGGGACTGACGCTGCAACCCGCCAGCGGCAGTTCTGCCAGCAAATCCAGCGTTTGTTTCACATGCGCCTGCGTCTGACCGGGCAGCCCCACGATCAGACCCGACGACACTTTCCAGCCCTGGCCCGCCAGATAGCCAATTGCCGCCACGCGTTCGGCCAATGTCCCCGGAGCGCCGATTAACTGGTAATGGTCGGCGTCACCCGTCTCAATTTTCATCACATAGTAATCACCCCCCGCAGCGCGGAGCTGGTCGTACTCTCGTGGCGACAAAGTGCCCAGGCAAAGGGTAATGCCAAGCTGGGTGCGGCGACGCAGCTCGCGCACCAACGGCAGCACCACCTCGCGCACGGCCACGGGGTCTTCGCCCGCCTGGATGTCAATGTCGGTGATCGCCGCGGGCCGATGGTGAATGATCAACTCGGCGAGTTCGTCCGCAGCCAGCCGGTAGCGCGTCAACGCGTGGTTGTCCCGACGCATCGCGCAGTAATGGCAATTCTCGCGGCAGTGACTCGACACCTCGACGACCCCGCGCACAAAGACGCGGCGGCCGAACACTTCATCTCGTACCGCCCGCGCCTGCTCGTGCAAGGATGGGAGCGTGGTATCAAGTGTGGCGGCGCGCACGGGGATTGACCATGGCTGGCCCGGTATGACCGGCGCTTCATACCGGCGGGATGAAACGAAAGGGGACATCGCGGACGCCTTCACGTTTCCTTGAAGAAATCATACCGCGGCCGGGGCCCACGAAACGCCACCAAGTGGGTGTGGGCGGCCAGCCGGATAATTCCGGTCGCCCGGCGTTTGCCGCAGGCGCGGTAACCGCCCTCGATGAGATCACCAAACGTCAGTGCCTTCTGCTTAGGATTGGTTTTCATGGGCTGAAAATAGACAAACCAACCGTCTGGGTGCTATGGGGTGTTTCCCCCAGGTGAGCAGTCATGAAGCCACCCCGCAATTCAAGTCTCTGGCCTGGAGGAGGGTCATATGAACATTGAATTGGGGGTGGAACATTTCTGTGATAATTCAGCCAAGGGCGATCCGCTCATTCAGGGATGCCCCTGGTGTCAAAAGCTCGGTTTGGTTAACGGCCCCCGGCAGCACCGGGAAGTAGTGCTCCGCGCGGCTACGAGTGCTTTCCGCGGCGCGCAGGACTTTTTTCACCGTGCCCAACAACTCCTCGATGGTAAAAGGTTTCAGGAGCGTGGCGGCCAGTTGCAGCCACGGATGCCGGTTCAACTCCGCCGTCGGGATCGCTCCCGACGCCAGGATGACCGGCAGCTTAATGTCTTTAGCACGCAGCTTCATGATCAACTCAACGCCGGAGAGCATTGGCATGTTGTTATCGGTGATCAGCAGGTCGTAGTTCCTGGCCTGAAGCGCCTGCCAGCCGGCTTCGCCGTCTTCGGCGATGTCCACCTCGTAGCCAGAGCGTGTCAGCACTTCGCCACTGAGTTGCCGGATGCAAAGGTCGTCATCGACCACGAGAATGCGGTGGGACGGATTGGTTCCGCCTCGAGCTGGTGCGCTGGTTGGCTCCCCAGCGTGTGAGACCTTGTTATCTTTCATAGCACGATAACTTAAGCAGGAAAACCTGCCGGGTGCTATGGGGTGTTTACCCCATGCCGGACTTTGACGAATCCAGCCCTGCCAGAGCAGGTCCGAATGGCGACGAGCGAAAAGTAATTCCCGGATGGGGTGGGTGGTAGGGCGCGTCACTCAATGCGCGCCGTTTTCGGCCAACCAGACTGCGGTGCGCACGGAGTGACGCACCATACCTCTGGAAATGACTTTCGAGAACGGCGTTAATCAATGGTCAACTGCACTTTGTTTTCGATGATGCCCGCAGTGATGGCGTAGCGCGTGAGACCGGCGATGTCGTGGATGTCGAGCTTGCTCATGAGATGCTGCCGATGTTTATCCACCGTCTTGAAGCTCACGCCCAGTTCGGCGGCGACTTGTTTGTTGGGCTTGCCTTCGGCAATCAATTGGAGCACTTCCACCTCACGCGAACTCAGGCGGTTGCCTCCCTTCTCTCCTCGATCAATCGACTTCTGACGACGAACCTGAACGCGCCTGGAAATGGTGGGGCTGAAAAATGTGTTTCCTTTCTGGACCTCCCGGATCGCGGTGGCCAGATTGTGAGAGGAGGTTTGTTTGAGCATAAATCCCGCGGCGCCCAACACGGTCACTTGCTCGACGTACGCGTCATCATCGTGCGCGGAGAGAATGATCACCTTGGTGTCGGGAAGGTCTTTGCGAATTTGCCGGGTGGCTTCCAACCCATTGAGCAGCGGCATGGCGATGTCCATCACGACCACCTCGGGACGAAGTGTCCGGGTGAGTTGCACGGCCTGGCGGCCGGTTTCCGCCTCGCCGACCACTTCAATATCGCGTTCGTGTTCTAACAATGACCGGAATCCTTCCCGGACGATTTGGTGATCGTCCGCCAGCAGGACAGTAATTCGTTTCATAAGTCAGTTCAGTTGGCCGCCAGTGCAATTAAAATTACAAATTCTTCCGCCCTGGTCTTTTCATTTTTAATTGAACTGGCGGCAGGGGAATGAGCACCTCGATTTTCGTGCCGCCGCCGCGAACGGATATGATCTTGAAGTCGCCGCCCACGTAGGTCGCTCGCTCGCGCATGCTGAGCAGACCCAGGCTGCCCTTTCCTTTTCGTCTGGCCGCGTGATGTTCCGGGTCGAAGCCGATCCCGTCGTCATGGATCGTCAACTGAACGAAGGTGCGCTGCCTCAGGGACACGGTCACGTGGCGGGCGCGGGCGTGCTTCTCCACATTCTCCAAAGCGTTCTGGAGGATGCGGTAAAGCGCCAACTCGCCTTCGGCGTGCAGCCGGGCGGTCAACGGCTTGCAGGCCAGCTTGAGGGACACGCCCGTCCGTTTTGTGAACTCCGTGCAGGTGGCGCGCAGGGCGGGGAGCAGGCCCAATTGGTCCAGGACGCTGGGCCGCAGATTGCGCGCGATGCGCTGCGCTTCTTCGACCGTATGGCCGAGCATCTGGCTGAGTTTCATCACCTCTCCCCGCGATGCTTTCTCGCGCGCCGGCAGTTTGTTCGCCAGTGCCGCCCAGCGCGCGAGGACGGCGCAGAGATGCTGGGTGATGTTGTCGTGCAATTCGAGGGCCACGCGCTCGCGCTCGGCTTCCTGCACTTCCACCACGCGGTGCGTCAAGGCCCGCAGCCTTTCCTCGGTGCGCCGGGCCTCCGTCATGTCCGTCACCACCAGGCAGATGATCGCGTCGTTGAAACCATTCTTGGCCAGTGGACGAATGGAGATTTGCGCCGGCATTTTCGAACCGTCGCTGGCGTGCAGGAGCACCTGGGTTTTAGAGCCGGATTTGTCGGCCCGTTTCAGGAGCAGTCGGAACGCTGCCCGGTCTGCGGCGGAAAGAAAACGGCGAAAGGAACTTCCGATCACCTGCTCCAGCGGGCGTTTGACCATTCTGGCGAAGCAATGGTTGGCGTAAAGAATCATCTTGTCAGCCGTCAGCGTCAGCGCCCCTTCGTTCATGGATTCGATGAGCACGCGGTAGGCGTGCTCGGCGCCTTGCAGCGTGAACATTTGGGAGACTGCTTTGCCCGCGACCATCAACGAATCCACTTCTCCGCTACGAATGGCGCGGAGCGTTTCCTCGACTTCGGCCAGGCGGGCGCGGAGCTTGGCGAGTTCGCCGGACCGCGCGGGGCGCAAGCCAGCAGTCGGAGGTCGGAGGCCGGAGGCCGGAGGTCTGCCCATTGTCCTCTGGCTTCTGACTTCTGACTTCTGTCCTTTGGCTTCTGACTTCCGGTTGGGGCGGGCGGTTTTCAAAGTGCGATTTTACCTTTTGTGATCAAGTCCAACTCGGCGAACAGGCCGATGGTGTTCGCCAGGTTGCCGATGAACCGGCACACCGGCCTTGGGATTTCTTTGATGAGCGTTGGGGTCGCGACGATCTGGTTGTCGCGCGCCAGGCCGGGCTGCTGATAGATGTCAATCACTTCCAGTTCGTAGTTGTCTTTTAGTCCGGCTATGCATAGTTGACGGACGCGTTGGATGGCCTGGCGCGATCGGGTCGTGGCCCCCGCTACGAACAGTCGCAAGATGTATTTGCCCGTGTCCCGGGTGGTCAGGGACTTCTCAAGGGACTGCGTCGCGCGGCGGTTTTTTTGTTTTGTTTTCATGGGGGGTACGGCTCGGTTAATAAACAGTGCGCAAATCCAAGCCCACGAGCACGCGCTCGGTATCGGAAAGGTTGCCAATGATGGTTCGCACGGGCTGCGGCAACATGCGCACCACCGTGGGAATGGCCAGAATTTGGTCGCCTTTGGCAAGGTGGGGCTGCTTCACTAAATCAATCACCGTGATGCGATAGCCGCCTTTGAGCTGGCTTTCGCAAAGCTTCTTCAGGCTCGCGAACGCCGTCAGCGATTTGGGCGTCTGGCCCATCACATAAAGGCGCAGTTGCCAGAGATTGACGGGCCGGCGATGGGAGGCGGAGGCATGTCGTTTCACCGTTTTGGTTTTCATCAGTTTCCCCTCCCATGTCTGAACCTGCCCCGTGTGCTGGCCGTCGCCTTGATATCCGCCTGGCGCAACAGGCCTGATGCGGCCCGCTCGGTGCCCAGCACGGAAGTGCGCGTGCCGACCTGTTCGGCAATGCGCCGCAGTTCCACGGCTTCGGTTTCGTAATCGGAGCGCAGCCCGCTGATTTTCTGTTCGAGCGCCGCGCGTTTGCGCTCCACTTCGCGCTTGAGCTGGGCGGCTTCCTGCTGGGTGGCCAGCACCGCGGCTTTTTCCAAAGCCCCTTGCGCCACGCGGGCGGAGCCGGTCAACACACCACTGACCCCGATGTAGGCGTCCACGAGATCAATGCCCCGGTCCGAAATCAGGAACTCGCGGATTTGGTTCGAGTGCGCCATGCCGCG
>PLJQ01000024.1:0-191 GCA_003140275.1 Limisphaerales bacterium | reverse complement strand
CGCGTCACCATCCCCTTGGTTTCGGAGTCGGTGCCCGCATCCATCAGGCTGGTAATCGGGTCAATGATGACGACGTGGGGTTTAAACGCGGCGATCTCCCTGAACATCGTGGCCAGATGCATTTCCAAGCCGTAGAGCGAGGGCCGCGCCGAGTGAAACCGCAGCAGGTCGCGCTTGACCAGCGGCTCCAG
>PLJQ01000355.1 GCA_003140275.1 Limisphaerales bacterium | reverse complement strand
AGCGGATTTCGACCACCTCACCCACTGCCGGCACGTTGAAGTTGGCAGGAATGGTGACGTTGCCCACCGCAATCCAGTTCTTCCCATTGAGCAGACGCAATGCGACGCTCCGCTGGTCGTTCACCTTGGCGACCACAGCAGAGCAGGTGGCGTAGAACTTGTGCTTGAGTTGAGTGCCGCCACGGTTGGGCCGGCCTGGGGTGTAAGGGGCATCCAATCGCTTGAATACCACGCCTTCCTTTTTCCCGGTTTGCAGTTGCCGGAACAGACGATTTTTGTTGGCAGGATCGGTTGCCGTTTCGACCAACTCGATATGTGTGATGTCCGGCCGGTTTACGAGCTTGGAGAGTTTGACGAACCGGTGGTGATAAGGGGTGGTCCGATAATCCGCTCCATCCCATTCCAAGAGGTCGAAGGCATACAGCACGTCGCCGACGCACTCACCGTCCATGATGAAGTCGCTCCCGATTTTGTGGGCGCCCACCACAATCGGTGAGGGCAGCCCAATCAAGAGGCCCTTGCGATTGATGCCGTGGATTTCGGCGCCCGCCTTGCGGAGCAAAACCCGGCGGCCATCAAACTTCTCCTGCATGGCCCAAGCCGGGTCTTGGAGCAGCCGTGCGGCTTCCTCTTCATCAGTCGGGTTGAGCAATTGAGGCAGAAAGCCGGTGACGCGAAGTTCCTTGTCGGTGTGCTGATACGGCGTGCCGTCCGGGCCTTCGGTGTAGCCCTTGGCCTTCTTTTCCCGGATAAGTTTGTCGTAGATGTTCCTGGCCGAATCGTGATCCACCGGAGTTTGGGTTTTGGTGCCGGTGTTCATCGTCGAGCCTCGGCGACCGTAGGCGAAGTTGACGACAAACAACGCGCCTTGGGGTTCGATGGATGCCTGATACACCTTGTCGCTTGAACCCTCGCGATAATACAAGGTGATGCGTTCGGTCTGTAATGTGTTCATGGGATGCTCCTATGGTTGAATTGTTGAGGGACAAATGACGGTTCAGGAATTGAACCGCCTCTCGGAGTATCGTAACGCCGCTCAGAGGACAGACTAGAAGGGGAAACTTGTCGTTTCGGTCAATGAATGTGATGGCGGTCAAAGTTTATCCTTGAAACCGTTTGCGCGGGTCGGAACATTGCTCGACCAGCAATGAAACCTTTGAAGATTGATTGTTCCGGCAAAGATTGGAAAACCCTCCTTAAGAGAAACCTTCAAGACGGGATCGAGGTGACTCTGGAGAATTTTAATTACACCGTGGACGGCCAATTCTGCGAGTTACTCGCGCTTTCCCACTTCATGAGTTTTAGGCTCGATGTTCGAAACCATGCCGGGATGTTCAGGAAACGGCCTGCGTTCGGCACGGTCTCTTAATGGAGCAGTCTCCCGGTTTCACCCGGCTTGCCGGTTTGCCATGTCGAGGAGAGAATATTGCCTGACAAAATGGTTTGGTCCGCAAAAAGAAACAACCCGTGCCCACCTTTCAATTTCGAGCAAGCGTCAACCAGCGACTTCACCCGCTCGGCGCTCGTCGTGACTGTCAGCACTCGAAAGCGATGGAAACCAAAACGTGCGAGGTGAATCGATTGTGACCAAGTCGCTTCGTAGGCAAGGAGTTTTCGGTAGAACGAAGTCTGTGAAAGCGTCTTTCGTATAACCGGCATAGTTCCCCGGTCAGCTTCAAGGAAGAAGAACGCGCGATTGCTCTCACTATTGTCGTTTTGGGACTCCAAAGCAAACACGCGGTCGGGAACGACGCTCAGTTTCGAGCCGCCCTGAATTTTTACTTTCCATCGAAACCGTTCACTGTGGGGTGCTAGTTCATGCTCAGTGAGAAGCCGGATTCCATTTTGGCGACAGGCAAGGTCAATGGTGACCATCACGTCCGCAACCAAGAGTTCATGCTGAAGGAACATGCGGCCTGCACCACGGTCATTCTGATCCCAAGGTCGATCCCGAAACGCAACCCCAAGCTCCCGTTTCACCAACGCCACGCCTTGTTTCCCTAAACCGTAAACGATAGGGCGCGACCCGCCACGATGATAATACTCAAGTTGCACGCGCGGACGATTCAAGTAGCCGTGGTGGTACAGCAATTGTAGTCGCCGCAAAAGTTGCTGCGGACTCCCATCAAGGAGCGAGACGATATGTGAGGAACGCAGAAAACGATGCCGGTAAACGAGCCGGACAATTTGACAGTCGCGTTGGGTAAGTTGGATTGATGCGACCGAAGAAGCGCGTTGAAAGCGGGGCAGCCGGGAAGATTCCATGAATCGATCATATAAAGAATCACATTGCCCGAAAGACGCCGATGTTTGCCCTGAATGACAATGATCCTTACAGCATCCGCATTGCGCATTGCCAAAAAAATACCCTCTCTAAAAAAGAGAGGGTAGCTGTAGGCGCTCGGCTGGGTAGGAAGTCAATATGGAATATTGTCCACGGCTTTGCGATTACCTGCCAGCGGCGCTGGCTTGCGAGACTGACCGGCAATCCACTCGAAGGCGCGCGCG
>PLJQ01000187.1:1999-12448 GCA_003140275.1 Limisphaerales bacterium | reverse complement strand
GGGGGTACTTGTCAGATGTACACAAGGAAATATGCGCCGGAAAAATCTTTTTGACAATCGTCGGTAGATGGTGTCTGGTAGACAGCGTTGGAAATGAAGACCACGCTAAAAGTTAAAAACTGCCTGTGCGTCAAGCGCAGCGATGGACCGATGTCCATGGGGCATCGCTTTACCCGGTCCATTGGCAACGTGGGAGGAAAGTTCTAACCGATAACACAGATAGAATTTCAAAAAACCCGCGATTGCCAGTCAATCGCGGGTTTTTTGTTTAACCGACGGTTGTCTGCAGGGGCAACCTGATGAAAGGAAAATGAATGAATGCAAAATATCAAAGGCTCAGAACCCGGTTTGCGCCCGAAACTCGTTTCGAGGTGACACCGGTGCCCGCGACCCCGTTCCGCGGCACGGTGGAGACGGAACTCGACCGGCTCAAAGACGGATTTCTCTTGCGGCTTTTGAATGAGACGCCGGAGCCGGAACTCAACCCTTCGTTGCGCCGCGCGGCAAATGAAGCGGCGGCGTTGGCGTGGTTGACCCCGTTTCCGTTGCTCTTGTTCCCCGTGCTTTTCGAGGAAAAAGCGCAGACCGAGCGGAAGCAAGCGGCCAAACAAGCCCGGGTGCGGCAACGCAGCCGGGACTTGTTGGCCGAGGCGGCGTGAACCGTGCGCGGCTGATTTGCAGCGATGAAATGTTTTCGCCGTTCGCCACCACCGATTCGGACACCGGGTTGGCCGATTCCATTTGACCGGCTTTTAAACGGCAACGTAGCGTTGCGCCATGGAATCAGCCGTCCCGACGCCAAACCCCTGGATGATTTTACCCTTTGGGCTGTTGCTGGTAGCGATTGCGCTGGCGCCGTTGTTGCTGCCCGGTTGGTGGCACAAGCACTATCCCAAAGTCGCTTATGCATTGGGCGCCATCACGCTCGGCTATTATCTTTTTGGGTTGCAGGCCCATCACCGCGTGCTCGAAGTCGCCCACGAGTATGTCAGCTTCATTGGCTTGATTGGCTCCCTTTACGTCGTCTCTGGAGGCATTCACATCAGCGTCAAGGGTGAGGCCACGCCGCTGGTCAACGTCGTTTTTCTTTTGATTGGCGCCATCTCCGCCAACGTTCTCGGCACCACCGGCGCCTCGATGCTGCTGCTCCGTCCGTGGCTGCGCATGAACAAATACCGCATCACTGCGCATCACGTCGTCTTTTTTATCTTCATTGTGTCAAACGTCGGCGGCTGTCTGACGCCGATTGGCGATCCGCCGCTGTTTCTCGGCTATCTGAAGGGGATTCCGTTCTGGTGGGTGGCCGAACATTGCTGGCCCATGTGGGCGGTGGGCCTGTCCATTTTGCTGGCGATGTTTTACGTCGTGGATTCTTTGAATTATCTCCGCGCGCCCAAAACCGTCCGGGAACGTGAGACGGCCCACGAAACGTGGAAATTTGAAGGATTGCCGAATCTGTTTTTTCTGGCGGTGATCCTCATTGCGGTCTTTATCAATCAACCTCCCTTTCTGCGCGAACTCCTGATGGTCGCCGCGGCGCTCGGTTCTTACTTCACAACGCACAAGTCGGTGCATGAGGCGAACGATTTTAATTTTCACCCCATTCAGGAAGTGGCCATACTGTTCATCGGTATTTTTGCAACGATGATGCCGGCGCTTGATTGGTTGGAGTCCAACGCGGGTTTGCCGGCCAGCCCGAGCACGGCGTTTTTTTACTGGAGTTGCGGTTCGCTTTCGAGCGTGCTGGACAATGCGCCCACCTACCTGAGCTTCTTCAGCGCGCTCGTCGGCGCGGTCCACAACGCCGATGTGCCCCATCTGCTGGCCACGCAAACTCTTGACGTGGTGGCGGTGAGCGTCGCCGCGGTGTTTTTCGGCGCGAACACTTACATCGGCAACGGCCCGAACTTCATGGTCAAAGCCATCGCCGACCACAACAAAATCCACACGCCCACCTTTTTCGGTTTCGTGTTCAAATATACTCTGCCGTACCTGCTGCCAATGTTGGTGATCGTCTGGTGGCTTTTCTTCCGCGGGTAATCTTGCGGCCTCAAGAGGTGCGCGCGATTACGCTGGGTGAGCGTAGCGTCGCGGAACCTTTGCAACTCGTCGAGACGGGAGAAGTTTCGAGTGTGTTGGAGGATTAAAACATACTTGGATAAACCGTGCATATCCGGTTCATTGACAAGAACGCTTTGAGGACTGCCAGGCCGCCTTCACCGTCTCCTTTTGCTGTTTGATTATGCCGAGCAATGCCGGAATCGCTTTCTTCGTTGCTTTCTTCTCTTTTTCGCTGAAATGCTTTTTCGGCTGGTTCATCAAGATCAAGGTCTGACAGATGATAACGCCGCCGTTGCCGAATTTTCCCAAGAGAGGGAGCCATCAGGCGGGGCGGGTTTGGTATCGCCGCGAAAGCGCGAGAAGGTTGCGGCCTTCGTCAAAGTCGTAAGCCGGATCGTCGAGTCGTGCGCCCATGGCCGCCGTGTTGCGCGGCTGGCCCGTTTTTTTCGCGGTGGCAGGATTCGCGCCGACTTCATTGGTTAAAAGCGCCGCCCGGACGCCAATTCGCCCGTTCACGTCTGGTTTTTCAGAAAGAGGACTGCCTTGAGCGCCGTCAGAAAAGCCAGCGGAGACCGATGCAAAACAGGCCGCAAATTATCGATCCAAGGCCAAGAACAACCGCGCCAAGAAGGCGTTTCTGAGGCAGTACCCACCACATATACAAACTGCTTAGGACCATGAAGATCAAGCCGGCGGCAACGACATCCATGGAATAAGCAGACACCGTAGTGAGCGCCCAGTCACGGCTTTGGCGAGGATCATCCAATTGAACGCCCGTGAATACGTGGAGTACTTTGATCACTCCCCACAGGTTCACCACGCTATGCCGCACGGTGACGCGCTGCCGTGCGAAATCGGCTTTGATGAAGAAGAAATGGCCTGGGCGCCGGACTTGAAACTCGAACTGATTGGCGTTCGTCCTGGTTGTCGTCCAAAGAATCTCACCCTCGATTCCAAGTTGTCTCAGAATCTCGCGCGCCTGCCCAAGATCACCCTTCACCTCCGGCCCGGGAGCCGTAATCTCGCGCTCATAATTCGTATCTTTGCGGTTGCTCCAGGATTCCGCAAAGCTCCAGGTCGGATGGTTCAGGAGCAGGCCGCTGAAGGCAAACAGCCACATGAAGAAGAGCAGAATCAATCCCGCGTAGAAATGCAGCTTGCGGTTCCAGCGCTCGAATCCAGCCCGAAATCGAGAGGCTCCAAGCGATTTGCCCGTTGGTTCAGTGGCTGAGGGCATAGGCCATTCCGAAAAACGACAATGCCCCCGCGAAAAGCAGGATAAATCCCACCTTGCGTTCAGCGCGCAGCACATACCAGAGATAAATGCCGCTGACCGAGATAAACAGGATCAGGTAAACCGTTGCGTCGGCCATCCAACGCCACGCCTTCATGTAAAACCAATTCATCCGGATATTGGACACATGTTGACCTGGAAATTTATGGAGGGTCACCAAGGCATCGGCCAGACCGGTCTCACGGGTCACGATGGTTGCGTCACGGCTGGCGAGGCTGATAGTCACGATCGTCTCGCGTCCGGGGATCGTTACGGGTATGATCAGCTTCTCCTCCTTGACCAGGTGCCGAACGAATCTGACCTCACCGTGGACCTCCGCTTTTTCAAGTGCCGGTTTAAGCGCATCGATGATGCGGTCGGCCCGAAAGGGTCAGCAAGTCTCCGGGAAGGGGCAAGGCCGATACCACCCGTGTGTTGGAGGTTTCTGGAGCGATCTTCGGCAGCCAGGCGTGGACCAGAAAAAACACGCTGATGGCAAAAACGAGCACAAACGGGCTGCTGAACAGCCCAAGGTACAAATGAAGATCTCGAATGAGTCGGTAAAATCGCCGTCTCATGCAGCGGGGTCCCTTTCAGAATTTGAAAATCTTGCCAGGTCGTCACCGTGGAAAAATCTCCACTGACAACAGGATCGCTCGGCCATGCCTCATCACGATCTACTTAACGGTCCTTGTCAAGGATCGCTTCCGCCCCGCCAGGCCGCCGGGCAGAATGACGCCACGGCGCAAGCCATTTGGGGCGGCGGCTGCTACCGTGGCGAAGGCGTGGAGAAGGATCATGCGGAGGCGCATGCCCGGTCTTGTTGGACCGTCAATGGCGACGTTGTGGGCGTGAAGCCAGAAAAATTTCATTATGGTTTGGAGAAAAAGATGTCGCCACCGCAAATAGCCGCCGCTCAAAAGCGCGCCAAGGAATGGCGATTACCAATCGCCGCCCAGCTCAGGAGCGGCTGGAGGTGAGGTCGCAAAGCTCGCCTCCGAGGTAATCCGACACGGGATTTTTTAAGATTTTTTCGCGGCGGTTGCCGTTGCAACCCAAGAGCAACTTATACAAGCAAATGTCAACCGGATTTGACGGTCTGGCAAACAGATCATCATGCCGGCCACGGAAGGCTGGAACCGGGATTCGTTACGGCGCGGACACGGCCCGCAACGCAGCCGCAAATGTATTCGTGCCGCTCCTGACCCAAAACATGGTTCCACCGACAGTTGGAGGTGGCGCAGTCGGAAAGTCAAGCCAGCCGATAATGACTTCCTTGCCGCGGCCGAGCGGAAGATAAAACGGGCAGTCGCCGTTTTTCGCCAGCCTGCTGGACAGGCCGAAGGCGCGTCCATCGGCCAGTTTGCCGCGAATTCTCACGGCACCGTTGATCAAGATTCTGATCGCACCGGTGGCCGCGATAACTGCGGGGTCGTCCGCGCGCTCGAGGATAAACGGACGCAAACCGGCTTGCAACGCGGGGTTCAATCGCGGGCTGAAGACGTTGCGGTCGCCGGCCAGTTCCGACACCCAATTGCCGTCCGTCGCGCACCCGGCCACCTGGTCCATGCCATTGGTCAGATCAATATGCAGCGTCACGGCGAGCGGACCCGGTTGGCGCCGATTCACAGTCACGACCGCGTCACCCGCCAGATTGAAATGCCCGCGGAATCCGCAAGGATTTCCACCGAGCAGCAGTCTGCCGGTGAACGCGCCGGATGCCGTCACCATCAACGTGAAATAGCCCGAGCTGTCCGGGGTCACCCCGTTAGTGTTCATCACCAATCCCGCGTAGTTGCCCTTCACCGCGGGGAACGGGTTGGGAACAAAATTCGCCACGAGCGTGAGATTGGATTGCACGGTGAGATTGAGCGTCGCCGATTGCGACTGCGTTCCGTTCCATCCGGCGAAAGCCTGGCCGGAGCCGGGAATGGCCCTCAGTGTGCAAACCCTGCCGATTTCAATCAATTTGCCGTTCAAGTTCGGAGCGACGCTTCCCGATCCATTGGTTTGAACGCTCAGCGATACGGTGACGACGTAAGTGAACGTTCGCGTGACACCGGGTGAAACATTGCCCGCCCAATCCACGCTCTGAACAAGCACGGTGTTGACGCCCGGAGATAAATTGATTTGCGCGCTCCAATTCGTCGTTCCGTCGGCCCGTTGAGTCGTTCCATTGACCCGCACCTGAACGTCCTGAACGCCAACATCATCTCCGGCTGTTCCTGCCAACGACATCAGAGGTGAGAAGATTTGGGCGCCATTCGCCGGCGCCTGTGTGATCGTCACAGCGGGAGCGTTTGTGTCGGTTTGCGTCGCGATGGAATTTGTCATCCCCGTCGGTGACGGCGGTGGTTGAGCACCCAATGCGCCGGGCAGCGCGGCCGCGACATTGATGGCCGTGAAGGCATTGACCCGGCCGTAACCGAATGCGGTGTCGTATCCCGGCGAACCGAGGTCGTCCGCAGTATGCTGCAAAATGGAAACGATTTCACCGTTGGACAACGCAGGATTTTCGGACGCGACCAAGGCCGCGACCCCCGCGACGATGGGACTGGCAAACGAGGTGCCGCGCCAACTGCCATAGAGGTTATTGGTATCGAGCTGCGTCGTCCAGATGTTGTCGCCTGGCGCTGAAAGCATCACCTCGCTGCCATAACTCGAGAAATAAGCCAGCGTATCGTCAGGCTCGGTGGCCGAGACCGCGACGACGTGGTCGCACGCGGCGGGATATTGGGGGTTGGAGTTGGCATTGTTTCCGGCGGCGGCAACGACGACAACGTTGTTGCTCCAGGCGTAATTAATCGCATCTTGCAACGTGCCGGAGGGCGAGTTGCCGGCGATGCTGAGATTGATCACACGTGCGCCTCGATCCACCGCATATCGGATTCCTTCCGCAATGCTTGAGTAAGCGCCGAAGCCGGTAGAATCCAGAACTTTAACCGGCAACACATTGCAGCCGGGAGCCACGCCAGCGACGCCGATGCCGTTATTTCCAGCCGCGACGATCGTGCCCGCCACGGCCGTGCCATGACCAAAATCATCGGACGGATCGCTGTCATTCCAAACAAAATCATAGCCCGGTAAAATCCGTCCCACGAGGTCCGGATGCGAGGCATTTACGCCCGTATCGAGCACGGCAACGACAACGTTGCTCCGGCCCGTGGTGACATCCCAAGCCTGCAGCGCCTGAATTTTCGCCAGATGCCACTCGTTGCCGGAAACAATATAAGGGTCGTTCGGCACATAGGCCGCCTGAGCGATATAATCGCGTTCGGTGAATTCGATGTCGGGACGATTTCGGAATTCGGCTAAAACAGAATCCGCCTGGGCTTCCGAAACGGCGATGACACGCACATTGCCCTGACCCTGGGTTCGGCCATACGAGGCACCGTGGTGGTCGAGCAGCGCGACGAAATTGGATTCGGAAAGACTGCCTTTGGGCTTGATCAGAATCCGGCCCGGAACAAATCGTTGTTCTTGTGTCGCCCCATTCGCGGCGATGGTGAAAGCGAACCACAAAAGAACTTTCACGAACCAAAAAAACTTCGCCCGATATTGGGCGATCAATTTTTTCTGACTCGTGACATCTTCTGAATGGCACTTCTTCATTTCCACGGCCGGCGGCTCCCCATTTCCTTTGCAAAGCTGCCCATGTGCCAATGCGACACGGCCTTGTGGTTACGCAGAAATGATTTTTGTGAGTGTCCAGAAATGAAGTAACCGCCATGAAAGTGCTCGGTTTTATGCCAGTCTGCGCGGGGAAAATGTGGAATTGAGCCGCAGGCTTTACCTTGGGTTTGAGCGAGCGAAGGTAATCGTGAACCTCGTCGTGTCGTGCGCGATTTGAAGGTCGCGCAGCATGGGAGAAATTATTCCAGCCTCCTCAGAAATTCCACCTCGCTCATCATTTTCCCTCCACGCTTCTGCGCCTTCTCCTATTTCGATCCGGCGCCCGCGCGGGCGACTATTGGAAGCGTTTTCTGGCTGACGCATCTGCGATGCTCCAAGGAAAGACGCGTAGAAATGCGCTTAAGGTTTGCGTTCCCCCTGAGGGGGATCCAGGCGAATCCCACCGTTAAGAATTTCTCACGCTTTGCCAACTCTCTTTTGGCATTCTCAATTTCCGCCGCCTGCCCTCGCATGATTCAGTGCGCGCCAGTTGTCATGACGCGAACTCTCGAGCGGTCCCCGGCTCACCTGTCTTTACTTTTTTACTCCGTAATTGATGCTCATAATGCCACCGAGCAAGTTGATGATTCGAATCTCGGTCAAAGGCATTTCCCGCATTCTGGCGGCCACGCCTTGTTGCGCCGGATAATGCGTCAGTGACTCCAGAATATAAGCGTGCGTTTGCGAGTCGCCGGAAAAAATGCGGCCCAAAAGTGGTACGAAGCATTTCAGGTAGGCGAAATAAAGTCCGCGCCAAAGCGCATTATTCGGCTTGCCAAAATCGAGCACGAGCACCCGTCCGCGGGGTTTGGCAACCCGCCACATTTCGCGCAAGCCGGTCTCCCAGCTCGCGAGATTGCGGAGGCCGTAACCGACCGTGACAATATCGAAATGCGCGTCGGGAAACGGAATGTTTTGCGCGTCGGCTTGAATGAGCCGCACTCGTTGTCCGCCACTGTTTTCTGACCGCGCGACTCCGGCTTCTGACTTCCGACTTCGTTGCCGGGCCACTGCGAGCATGGATTCGCTGAAATCCAATCCCGTCACTTTGACGTCATGCCGGGCGATGGAGAGAGCGATGTCGCCCGTGCCGCAACAAAGATCAAGGGCGCATTGGCCAGGTCGTGCTTCGCTCAGTTGAATCAGCCGGCGCTTCCAATAGCGGTGCAGACCAAAACTCTGAAGGTCATTGATCAAATCGTACCGCGGGGCGATGGTATTGAAAAGATCATTGACCCGGGCGGCGCGTTGAGTTCCCGGCTCATAATACCTGTTGGTCATGCGTTCAACAGGGTAACACAAGGTGCGTTTACGGGCGATGATGATACTCCTGCCAAACATCGGTAAATAAAGCCAACATCACCTTCTACAGCCTTAACCGTTTTGCACAAGTCCGGCGCGTGTGTTCAATGGCGAGAGCGGCGGGGNNCCCGCCACAAATTCAATAAAGACGGGCCTGAAAATGGCCTGCCCTCACAAATAGCCTCACAAAAATCCGGCCCCGCGAGCGGCCCGCAAGTTTTAGAGGAAGCGGAACGTCTGCGACTCTACGAGCTCTGGCGAAACTGCCGCCGAAAATCCGAATCGTGATCCTGTCCCTCGTGGACTTTTGCGACGTCGAGGAGGCGGCCCGATGAACGGTTTCAATTCCAGCGAAGGAAAGTCGGTTCTGATTTGGAGCCTCAAGATAGTTGCCAATAATCCCTTGGTATCCGTCAACTCAACGTCGCGTTGTGGATCAATAAACCAAAACAAAAAGGCACATCATGAACTCATACAATCAATCCGAACATTCATCTCCCCAGCCGGCCGCCATAATCAGTCTGAGCGCGTGGCTACGGCAAGTCGGTCTGAGCAATTGCACTGCTTGGCGCTGGCGGAACAAAGGCTGGCTCAAAACGATCAACATTTGCGGTCGGCAGTATCTCACCCGAGAAGCGTTGGACGAATTTCAACGGCGTGCTACTTCTGGCGAATTCTCCCAGGTTCACAAAATCCCGGTGCGTCGAAAAACACCACTTGGGGAAACCCACTAAGAAACGTAAGCCAAGGAGGTGGGGTCTTCACTCCGTTTCGCGCTGGGGACGAAGAATCGGCCTGCTGTTTGGCCGATTCTGAGGCGCGAAACGCAAATCAATTTCCCGTCCGCGTTCGGCAACGGGCAGGAACGAACCACCAAGCCGAATACAAACGAAAGCTAAACCTATGATAATGCAGTTAACAGTGTTCAAAGAGGTCCACAACACGTGGCCGGCCAAGAACGGAAAACCTGCGGGCGAATCCTACGATTTGCTTTGCATGGACAACAGCAACCCGGCGGAGCATCGCATGGAAGAGATGCTCTATTACCGGACCAAGGAAGATGAGCGCTCCAAAGTTTGGGGCAAGTCGGTCGGCAACACGATCCAAGTGGACGTGTCGAAAATCCGCCACGGCGACAATGGCGGCAAAGCTACCCTCCTGGGCAGCATCATCACCGAAGCCAAAAAGAACTAAATCCTATGGCAAAAAATCCCGTTGATTCCCGCGAGCGAGCCGCAAAAGTCATACAGCAAACAGGAAACGTTTAACGCAGACGTGACCGACGAATATGTCGAAGCCGTGCTGCGACGGGTGGCCGATAAGCTCTTTGCCGAGGTGCGGGAAGAAGGGCGGAGCGTGCGGACGTTGACCGTGAAGGTGCGTTACAACGACCGCGACGAGAACCAACGAGCTGAAAGCCTGCGTGAACCGACCGACCTGGAAACGGATGTCTATGGGCGTTTGCGCGGGTTGTTGCGGGAAGCCTGGCAACGGCGGGTGAGTCTGCGAATGGTGTCGCTGAAATTGTCCAACGTGTATGGCGACGTGTTCCGCACTGAACTCCCGCTCGAAACCAATGCGTGCAATCACGAAGCCCGCGAACGGCTCGCGGCGGTGCTGGACGAACTGCGCCGCAACAAAGGCTGGTCGGTCGTCCTGCGCGGACATGATTTGCGCTTGCGCGATGCGCCGAGCGACATCGTGAACGAGCGGGCAAAGCCGCAACTCAAAATCCAGATTCACATTCAGAAGCGGAGTAACGTGCCAGGCAGCGCGGCAACTTACGTGCCGTTGCGCGTTCGCAGCCATTACACATTTCTGGACTCGACGCTTTCGCCCGCAGCGATTGTAAGCCTCGCCAAACAACGTGGCATGTCCGCAATTGCTTTGACGGACATCGGCAATTTGCACGGCGCGGTGGAGTTTGCACTGGAAGCAAAACGCGCGGGCATCAAACCAATTTTCGGAACGGAACTGCAAATCGGCGACCATCCGTTGTTGCTCTACGTCGAATCGGCGAGCGGCTACCACAACTTGAATCGGCTGTTGTCTCTGCGAGCTTAGAAGGATGACGAGGAAGGCGCGTTTGCCGCGCAACAGCGGCGTCCGATTGCGTTGGCACGTCTGGACGGTTTCACGGA
>PLJQ01000187.1:1499-1843 GCA_003140275.1 Limisphaerales bacterium | reverse complement strand
GTGCAATCCATCCGCACGCTGACACTGCTCCGGCAAGCGCACCCGTCCAAGCGCGCGGACGGGCGGCTTCATTTCCACACGTCGCGAGAAATGACAGAAGCGTGCAAAGACCATCCCGACTGGCTGACGCACTCGCTGGAAATCGCCGAGCGTTGCAATTTTGAAATCCCGTTCGGCAAACCGCAGTTTCCCGCGTTCGCGCCGCCGTACAGTTCAACGCCGCGCGAATTTCTCCGCAAGCTCGTGCTGGACGGCGCGCAACGGCGCTACCCTGACTCTCAACTCTCAACCCTCAACTCTCAACTCAATCAGGAGTTGAGCATCATCAGCGCGGTCGGTTACGA
>PLJQ01000187.1:0-1487 GCA_003140275.1 Limisphaerales bacterium | reverse complement strand
CTGCCGGACATTGACATTGATTTCCCCCACGACCGCAAAGACGACGTGATGGACCTCATCTTCGCCAAATACGGCCGGGAGCATTGCGCCGTGGTCGGCGGCTTCTCAACGTTTCAGGCCAAGAGCGCGTTTGCGGACGTGGCGAAAGTCCTTGGCATGGCTGAGCGCGAGGTGCGGCGCTTCACCGCGCATTTTCCGTGGAGCTTCGGCGGCGGCTGGATACCGGATGAACACACGCCGAGCGGCGGGGCGAAGTTGCGCGAACTGCTCGCCGCCAGTCCCGAAAACCGCGACCTGCCGTTGAACGAAGAACCATTTAAGACCGCACTGGACATGGCCGAGTTTCTTGACGGTTTCCCACGCTATCCAAAAATGCACCCGTGCGGCGTGGTGCTCTCTCGCCAGCCGATGCACGAACTGACGCCGACGTTCATTTCCAACAAGGGCTATCCCACCACGCACTTCGACATGGACGCCGTTGAAGTCATCGGGCTGGTAAAAGTTGACGTGCTCGCCCAAGGCGGGTTGGCGGCGATGCGTGACGTGAAAGTATCGTTTGTGAAACGCAACGTGACCGTGGATTTGAACGCCCTCGAACCGTGGCAAGACCCGCAGGTTTGGGACATGATTTCCGGCGGCGGCGCACGGGCGGTGCATCACATTGAAAGCCCCGCGATGAACGGGCTTTGCCGCCAGTGCAACGTGCGCGATATTGACACACTCATCGCCATTGTGAGCGTCATCCGACCGGGGGCGGCGAACCAAGGCAAAAAGCTGGCGTTCACGTGCCGCTATCAGGGGCTTGAACCCATCACCTATCCGCATCCATCGCTTGAACTCGTGTTACGCGACACGTTTGGGCTGGTGGTGTACGAGGAACACATCCTGCAAATCTGTGAAGCGTTCGCGGGTTTGCCGCCGGGACGCGCCGACGTGTTACGGCGGGCTTTGAACAAACAAAAGAGGGCCGTCATCGCGGAGATTCAGAAAGAATTCTTTGCATCGGCGCGGGCGCGTGGACATGCGGCGGTGAAGATCGAAGAAGTGTGGGGACTGGTCACCGGCTTTGCGGGTTACGCCTTTTGCAAGGCGCACTCGACGGCCTATGGCGTCGAGGCGTATCAAGCCGCCTGGCTCAAACGGAATTTCCCGGCGGAGTTCATGGCGGCGGTGCTGACCAACGGCAAGGGATTTTACGACCCGCTCGTTTATGTGCTGGAAAGCTACCGGCTCGAATTGAAATTCCTGCCGCCCACGGTCAACGAGCCGGGGCCGGGGTTTCAGGTGGTAGCAGGGGAGCGCACGCGGCCTCGCGTGCCGGACGCGGCGGCTCGCCGCGACCAACTTCCGCACGAAGCCAATCGAAATGCAGATCAAAGGATGGCGTTTGTCGGGGACGACAACCGCAGCACGCGAGCCGCGTGCGCTCCCCGGACCATCCGCGTTCCGCTGACGCGCACAAAAGGACTGACGGAGCGCACGATCAA
>PLJQ01000332.1 GCA_003140275.1 Limisphaerales bacterium | reverse complement strand
GATGTGCGGGTGAAGCTCAACCTCATCACCGAACTCGTGAAAGGCAAGCGCGTGATCGTGGTGGACGACTCGATTGTGCGCGGCACAACGTGCAAATCCCGCGTAAACAATCTCAAGGAAGCCGGCGCAAAGGAAGTACATGTGCTCGTAAGTTGTCCACCACACATGAACCCGTGCGTCTATGGGATTGATTTTCCTGATCGGAGCAAGCTGATGGCCGCGAATCATTCACTCGAAGAAATCCGCCGGTATCTCAACGCGGATTCGCTCGCCTATTTATCGAAAGAGGGAATGGTGAAGGCAACTGGATTGCCGAAAGAATCGTTCTGCATGGCCTGTTACGACGGCAACTATCCGGTACCGTATGATCCATTGGTGGACAAACATATCATGGAACGGCGCGGCGCACGGGTAGAAGGACTGGGCGAGGCGTTGACGAAGGAGGAGTTGCAAATCAAACTGTTGTAAGCACCAACGGCGGGAGTATCTGGTAAAGCTTGCGGGGGGATGGAAATTTTCGCTATCAAGGTGGCGTGCGCTTTTCAGATTCCGTCTCCCGGATGCCATAGCCCATGGAAATCAATACCATAGGCCGGCCACGCAATGTTGGCTGGGTGCGCGCCGCCGCCCTCCTCTATGGAGATTGGGGTACAAGCAAGGCTTACTTTATCGGCTTTGGCGTCACGGCGATCGGATTCGCGGCGCTGCCGCATTTGCTGGCGGTCTGTCTCCTCACCGGGCTGGTTGGAGTCAACTACATCTGGGTCTGTAATCATTTTCCAAACGGCGGCGGTGTTTACACGGCGGCGGGCATGATTTCACGCCGGCTGGTATCAATTGGCGGATTGTTCCTGCTCGCGGACTTCATCGTGACGGCGGCGCTGAGTTGCCTGGACGTATTCCATTACTTCGGCTTTGAAGATGCCGCCGCGGCAAAGAAATGGACCATATCCACCATTTTCCTCATCGGCGTGATGAACTTCTTCGGCCCCAAACACACCGACAGCATCACGGTGTGGCTCGTACTGCCCACCCTGATGATTGTGGCGGCGCTGATTTTTGGCGGGGTGCCGCACCTGCCGGAGTTCCGGGTTACGCTGGCGGAAGGCGGGATGTTGCACCACTGGGAGGCGTTTGTGGGGATGATCTTGGCGTTATCCGGGGTCGAGGCAGCGGCCTGCAGCACGGGTGTGCTTCGACTCGATCCAAATCAAGCCCGAATAAACCCTCGGTGCTGATTGCGGCGCGGCGGGCGATCCTCGTGGTGATGTTTGACATCGTGGTTCTCACCGGCCTGTTGTGCGTGCTGGCCATGTGCCTCCCGGATGAGGCGCGTCATCACCAAAACGATTTGCTGCGTTACATGGGCGAGGTGTTTTTCGGCGCCCAATTTGCGGCGGCGGTCGGGATCATGATCGGCTTCCTCTTGCTCTCGGCGGTGAACACGGCCATCACAGGCATGGTCGCACTGCTTTACGTCATGGCACGCGACGATGAATTGCCCGAGCCGTTCCTCCAGCTCAACCGCTTCGGCGTGCCGTGGCTCGCACTGACGTTTGCCGAGATTCTTTCAGTCGTCGCCTTGAACATCGACGACTCGGTTAGTGGATTGGCCGCACTTTATGCGATCGGCGTTGTGGGTGCCATCACCATCAATCTCGGCTCTTGCGCGTTCGCAAAACAAATTTCTCTTGCGCGGCACGAACACATTGTTATGCGGGTTACGTTCATCATACTGGTCGCCATCTCGCTCACCATCGCATTGACCAAGCCCGGCGCTTTGTTGTTTGTCATCATCATCCTCACGGCCGGGCTGGGCTTGCGCGAAGCCACGTTGCGTTTCAGGCGCACCGCCTCCCCGGCTGGTGGTGGCGGAAACACCTGCGGCTCGCGCCGTTACGCGCGCGGCAAATGAAGACTCATTTCTGGGTCGTACTTTGCTCGTCGGGGCGCGCGGCTGGAGCCCAGCGGTACAATTCGCCCTGGAGGAAGCCCGCGTCCGCGGGGCGCATTTGCTCGTGCTGTATTGCCGTGAACGGGCTCTGCCGATCGACACCGGCGGCACGTGGCAGAACGATCCCGACGCTCTCTCTCTCTCTTCACCCGGCTCGAAGCCGAGGCGCAGGGGCAGAACGTCCACGAACTTTACAGCGTGAGCGATTCCCCCGCTGACACGCTCATTGACATCGCGGCCACTTTTGGCGCAAACACGGTTATTCTGGGCGGCAGCAAGCGCGCCGCGCTGGTGAATTTGCTTAAGGATAATGTCGTTGCGCGCGTCGCAGCAAACCTGCCCGGACCGATGCGGCTCATCGTGGTCGGTTGAAATTCGAGGCTGTTCTTGCGTTTAGTCTGCAACCGCGTTATCCACGCCGTATGAACCCGGCTGAAGCACTGGTGGCGCTGAACCTGATTGAGCATGTCGGTCCGGTGCGGGTGCGGCAACTGCTCGAACATTTCGGCGAGGCGCCGGCGGTGTTGCGCGCCTCCAAATCGCAACTGCTCCAGGTGCGCGGCATCGGAGAGGACACCGCCCAGGCGATCGCAACGTGGGAAAAAACCATCAAACTGGGCGAAGAACTAAAACGGATCAGCGACTTTGGGTGTCACATTCTAACCCAGGCAGACGAAGATTACCCGGAACTGTTGCGGCAGATTTACGACCCGCCCGTTGTGCTCTATGTCAAAGGCAAGCTGACCGCCAAGGACAAAAATGCCGTGGCAATGGTCGGTTCGAGGATGACGACGCACTATGGTGTGGAGACTGCGCGCAAGCTGGCGTATCAACTGGCTTACGTCGGAGTGACCGTCGTCAGCGGCGGCGCGCGCGGCATTGATTCGGCGGCGCATCAAGGCGCTTTGAGCGCCAAAGGACGGACCGTGGCGGTGTTGGGCACCGGCATCAACATCGTTTTTCCGCCGGAGAATGCGGAATTGTTTGAGCGCATCGCCGACAACGGCGCCATCATCACGCAGTTTCCATTCAATCGCAACGCGGACAAACAATCGTTCCCCATCCGTAACCGCATCGTGGCCGGCATGACGCTCGGCACGGTAGTAGTCGAGGCCAATCTCACGAGCGGCGCGCTGATCACCGCGAACATGGCGGTGGAAAATGGCCGGCAGATTTTTGCCGTGCCAGGCCGCATCGATTCGCCACGCAGCAAGGGCTGTCACGAACTCATCAAGAAGGGGGCGAAGCTGTGCGAAGGCGCGGAGGACATCTTGAGCGAGTTCGAATATCTGTTTCCCGCCAGCAATCGACCGCCGGGAGCGAGTGAAACAGGCGCGCTGCCGGCGTTGACGTTGTCCGAGAACGAACAAAAAGTCTATGACGCCCTCAGCATTGAGGAATCATCCACGGACGAAGTGATCCGACGCAGCGGTTTGCCGAGTTCCGCAGTGTCGGTCGCGCTGCTCGGTTTGGAAATGAAAAGGCTGATCAAACAATTGCCGGGGAAGTTGTTTGTGCGGAATCAGTGAGTTTCCTTGGTAAGGCAGTCGCCCAGGCTGCGGTTCGCCCACCCTACTGCGTCGAACACAGTACGCGGCGACGACAAAACCGCGGCAGGGCAAAGTTGGGTTGAACTGAGTCAAAAGTCGGACGCGCGATGCACATATTTGGAATCTTCGAAACGCACGGCGGCATATCCCCTCCACAAAACAATAGGGCAGCGCTGACGCGCCGCCCTGTCTGCGATTCTGAAACTCCCGCTTGGATTATACCCGCCAGCTCCTGCAGGGTGCGCGGGTCGTCGAGGCGTTCCTGCCTGGCGCGGATCAGCGTTTCGCTCGGGTTGCCGTTCTTGTCGAAGTGTTTCGCGGAGTCGAAAAATTAGCTTCTGCCAAACTGTGGAGTTGTGTTCAATGGGCCTCACTTATGAGTCAAACACATCCTTTGACGACGACGACATTTGATTTGCCGGGTTATCGCGTGGTCAAATCGTTTGGCATGGTGCGGGGGATCATCGTCCGGTCGCGTTCGATCATCGGCAACATCGGCGCCAGTATTCAGAGTCTGTTTGGCGGGAATATTTCGCTCTACACTTCACTTTGTGAACGGGCGCGGGACGATGCGTTCCGGCAGATGCTGGCTCATGCCGGCGAACTGGGCGCCAACGCCGTCGTCGGCGTTCGTTACGACGCAACGGAGATTGGCAACGGCATCACCGAGGTGTTGTGTTACGGCACGGCGGTTTTTGTCGAGGCCGCTCCTTAGATTTGAAATTTGAAATTCTTGTATGGCCGGTCACAGTAAATGGGCAAAGGTAAAACACTTCAAAGGCGCCATCGACGCCAAGCGCTCCAGGATTTTTGCCAAGTTGAGCAAGGAAATCACTATTGCGGCCAAGCTGGCCGGCGGTGATCCCGGCATGAATCCGCGTTTGCGCATGGCTTTGCTCAAGTGCCGCGGTGCCAACATGCCGATGGACAATATTGAGCGTGCCATCAAACGCGGAACCGGCGGCGGCGAATCGGCCACCTACGAAGACCTGACCTACGAAGCGTACGGGCCGCACGGTGTGGCGTTACTGGTGGAGTTGAGCACGGACAATCGTAATCGCACGGCGGCGGAGATCCGCAGTTTGCTCACCAAGAACGGCGGAACCATTGCGAAGGCGGGCTCGGTGAGCCGGCTGTTTCATCGCAAAGGGCAGATGATTATTCCCCGCGATGGCGCTGACGAAGACCAGTTGATGGAACTGGCGCTGGAAGCCGGCGCAGACGATTTCAAGGCCGAGCCGGAAGGGTACGAAATCCTGGCTGACCCGGCACACTTCGAGGCGGTTCACAAAGAGCTTGAAGCCAAAGGCATCAAATGCGCGGTGGCGGAAGTGACGTCGCTGCCCGACCTCACGGTACCGTTGACCGATGCCGGTGCCGTCGCGGCGGTGAACCGATTGATCGATGCTTTGGAAGAGCATGACGATGTAAAGGAAGTCCATTCCAATTCCGCACTTCCGAACGAACCGGGATGAGCCTGGTCCAAGGCTGGGCGATTGTCCGCTGATACAACTGAATGAGCCGTTGACTATAAAATGAAATCACTAACGGATTCTTTCCTGGCGCGCCCGTTGGGTTGGCTGGCTCACGCGGTGTATCATTATCCCCGTCTGTTTTTTTATCCCCAGGTGGCGCTGTTTGTCGTTTGCGTTTTTTACACGGTGGACAAACTGAAGTTTGATCCAAGCCGGAATAATCTGGTGGGAGAAGGCAAAAAGTATCATCAAAACTTTCTCAGCTTCAAAAAGGAGTTTCCGGCGCAGGACGATCTGGTGGTGGTGGTTGAGGGCGACGACATGGAGAAGAACCGCCAGTTCGTGGAACGGTTGGGAGCGAAATTGGAGGCGGAGACAAATCTTTTCACCGATGTGTTTTTCAAGGGCGACCTCAAAATCCTGGGCCGAAAAGCCTTGTTGTTCGTGCCGGAAAAAGATCTGGCCGAGTTGAAGCAAACCTTGCGGGATTATCGTCCTTTCATTGAGCAGTTCACCCGCGCGACAAATTTCATAACTTTATTTGACCTGATCAATACGCAATTCCGCACTGCAAAGCGGGAAAAGAATGCGGAAACCGATTCGCTTCTCAAGGCGCTGCCGGTTTTGGAGCGGATCGTCATGCAGGGGACGAGCAGTTTGCGCCGTCCCGGGGTGCCGCCTTCTCCAGGGATCTATGCATTGTTCAGCGCCGGAGAGGAAGCCGAGCAGCAGTTGTATATCACTTTTGCGAAAGGGAAAATCTATTTGGCTACGACGCGAGCTCTCCGAGAGGACCTAAACGTCAAAGCCGTGGAGCGGTTGGGTGAGTTGGTGGAACAAACCAAGGTGGAGGTGCCCGGGCTTAATGTCGGCATCACGGGCGAGCCGGTTTTGGAGCATGATGAAATGATGCAATCGCAGGCGGACACCAGTTTGGCCAGTGTGGTGTCGCTGATCGTGTGCGCACTGATTTTTATTTACGGCTACCAGGAAACGGGGCGGCCGATCAAGGCGACGATTTGTTTGATTGTGGGACTGGCTTACACTTTGGCCTTCGCCACTTTTTCGGTGGGTCACTTGAATATTCTGACCATTACGTTTGTGCCGATTCTGATCGGCCTCGCGATCGATTATGCCGTCCACTTGATTACCCGGTATGAAGAGGAACTGCGGCATGGTCGCAGCGAAGAGGCGGCCTTGCACAAAGCGTTGGTTTTCACTGGGCAGGGAATTCTCACCGGCGCATTCACCACGGGCGGGGCGTTTGGGGCCATGGCACTCACGAACTTCAAGGGTATTCAGGAGATGGGCATCATCTGCGGTGGGGGGCTTTTGATTTGTCTGGTCCCGATGATGACGTTATTGCCGGTGTTGTTGCTGCGCGGCAGGCAAAATCTGATGGATCACAAACTGAGTAACAAGATTGACCGGCGGGCACAGCTTGAAGAGTTGTGGCTGCGTCGGCCGAGGCTGGTGTTGGTTGTAACCTTGGCCCTGTGCGGGCTTTCGTTGTTTCAGTTTCGCAAGATTTACTTCGACTACGACCTGCTCAACATGCAATCCCCCGGGTTGCCGGCAGTGGTGTTCGAGAAAAAACTGATCGTCGCGTCGTCGTTGGTCGCCGCCGAGCAGGAAGGTCAGAAGCAAGATGAGAAAACAAAGGCGAAATCGATTTTGTTTTGTGCCGTGATGGCGGACTCGCCGCAGCAGGCAGTAGAACTGGAAGAGCGAATTAAAAAACTGTCGTCTGTTGCCGGTGTCGACTCGATGAGCCAATACTTCACGGAGGATCAGACCCGCAAATTGTCACTGATCGGTGAGATCAAACAGGAGATTGCGTCCATTCACTTTGCCGAGCCGGATTGCGCGCCGGTAACGATTACGGATTTGAGCCAGACGCTTTGGTCGCTACAAGGGTATCTTGGGGCTGCCGCCGAGGAAGTGAAACAGGAAGACGCTGCATTACACAAACAACTGATCGACTTGCGGAAAGCGATTGGCCAGTGGCGCAAGGAAATGTTAAGCGTTGACGCAAATGTGGCCGCCAATAAGTTGGCTGCCATTCAACAGGCTTTATTCAAGGATGTTCGGGAAACATTTCATGCGATCCAAAATCAGGATGACCGGGAGCGGATGCGGCCGGAGGATTTGCCGTTATCGTTGCGTAATCGGTTTGTCGGCGTCACGGGCAAATATCTGTTACAGGTTTATCCCAAGAAAGATGTCTGGCAGCGGGAGAATCAAAGGGAATTCATCAACGAACTGAGAAACTCCTTGGACGCCAACGATACCAATAATCCGATTATCACAGGTACTCCCATCCAACTTTATGAATACACCACGTTGTTGAAAAAAAGTTATGAAACGGCCGCGTGGTATTCGTTAGGCGCGATAGCAATTTTAGTATTTATCCATTTTCGCAGCCTGGCTTGCGTGGTACTGGCATTACTACCGGTGGCGGTCGGCTCCATTTGGATGCTTGGGTTGATGGCATTTTTTCAGGTGCCATTCAACCCCGCCAATATCATGACGTTGCCCCTGGTCATTGGAATAGGCGTGACCAACGGCATCCAGATTTTGAATCGTTTTGCTGAAGAACGAAATCCTGGAATCTTTGCTAAAAGCACCGGTAAAGCAGTCCTCGTGTCGGGTCTTACGGCCATTGCCGGTTTTGGAAGTTTGATTCTGGCCAAACATCAGGGAATCCAAAGCCTGGGTTATGTCATGTCAACGGGTATTGCGACATGTATGATCGCGGGCTTGACGTTCCTGCCAGCCGTTCTGAAGGTGTTCATGATCGGCGAGACATCAACAAAAGAACCCAGTGGCGACAATACACGATCGACACTGGGTCAGAAGTAACCGAGGTAAAAAACCTCAATTAGCCATGGTATCTTAAAACAAATCGAGCTAAAGTCAATGCTTGCTCCATGCTAAAACTCCAACCAGTCCGTTTAACAAACCTTACGCAACATGAACGACGGATGGTTCTTTTTAGACTCGATTTTTCTTCCGCTCTCGTTTGAATGCCTTGGGGATGCTTGATCTGTTTTTGTGCGTTACTTCTATTCGCCGGCCATAAATAATGCCAATCGCCTGATGCACGTCGCTCGATATTTAGTCATCATCTGCCTAGGCTTGGGTCTGAGTTTACCTCTGAACGGCCGTTCGGCGGGCCCGCTTCATGCCGGATTTCTGTATGATGATTTCGCGTTGACCTTATCGCCGGGACACCGCGCGGAGGTTCTGGGACCGCTCTTTGATTTTGAGCAGAAAGAATCCCAACGTCAATGGGCTGCCCCGCCCCTCTTTTCTTACACCCTGGACCAGGAGGTTGACTATGAAGAATTCGACTTGCTTTACCCATTGCTGACCTATGATCGGTTTGGAGAGGAATACCGATTTCAAATATTTCAGCTTTTCAGTTTTTCCGGCGGCCAAAGTGTCCAGGAAATTTCCCGTCACCGGTTTACGTTGTTCCCGCTTTATTTTCAACAGAGGTCGGCTGATCCCACCAACAATTACACCGCTTTGATGCCGTTCTATGGCCGGATCAAGAACCATTTTTTCCGCGACGAGATTTACTTCATCCTGTGGCCCGGCTACATTCAAAGCCGGAAACGAGACGTGGTCACCGACAACTACCTTTATCCCGTTTTTCATCTCCGTCACGGCGATGGACTGCATGGCTGGCAGGTTTGGCCCTTGGTCGGAAACGAACACAAGGGCGTGACCACCAAGACAGATGGTTTCGGCGATGTGGAAACCGTCGGCGGACACGACGAGTTTTTTGCGCTATGGCCGATTTTCTCCAACCAAAAGACCGGCATCGGCACAGAGTTGCCGCAAAAACAACAAGCGCTGCTACCATTTTACAGCCTCCTTCGTTCACCGCCGCGCGATTCTTCCACCTATCTTTGGCCGTTCTTCACCTACATAGATGAAAGGGAAAAGAAATATCACGAATGGGAAGCACCCTGGCCGTTCATCGTCTTCGCACGGGGCGAAGGCAAGACGACCACGCGGTTCTGGCCGCTGTTCAGTCAGGCACACAGTGAAACTTTGGAAAGCAATTTCTATCTCTGGCCGATTTATAAATACAACCGTCAGCATGCCGCACCAAGCGACCGCGAACGCACCCGCATTCTTTTCTTCCTCTTCTCACACATCACCGAAAAAAACGAAGAAACCGGCGACGCCATGCAGCGCACGGATTTCTGGCCGCTCTTCACGACCCGGCGGGATTTTAACGGCAATCAACGACTCCAAGTCCTCTCGTTGCTTGAACCGATCCTGCCTAACAATAAAAGCGTTGAACGCGATTACTCCCCGCTCTGGTCAATGTGGCGATCCGAAAAAAACGCCCAGACCGGCGCGGCCAGCCAATCGCTGCTTTGGAACCTGTATCGGCACACCACCACACCAAAAGCAAAAAAATGCTCGCTCCTCTTTGGCCTTTTCCAGTATCAATCCGACGCGGAAGGCAAACGGTGCCGACTGTTTTATGTTCCAGTAGGGAAAACAACAAATCCGGTGAACGAGCAATCCAAACGCTAACGAACAAAGGAAGCGACGCGGATCTTTTGGGCATCCACAATGGGCGATGCGGCTCCAAAATCGGAATTTCGAACTTTAACGTAAACGAAGCCTGATATGTTTCAAAACATTGGCGAACTGGTCATTCTGTTCTGGCGCACGCTGCAAGCACTGCCACTCACCTGGCGTCAACGGCAGAAGGTATTCGACCAGTTCTTTGAAATCGGCAATGCAAGTCTGCTTATGGCCTGCATCCTCTCGCTTTTCATCGGTGGCGTGATTGCTTTGCAAACCGGGCCGATTCTGGTGGAACGCGGGCTGGCCAGCGCCGTGGGCGGGTTGGTGGGCATGTCCATGTGCAAAGAGTTGGGGCCGGTGATGATGTCGGTGCTGATTGCCGGTCGGATTGGTTCGGCGATGGCCGCGGAAATCGGCTCCATGCGGGTTTATCAGGAGATCGACGCGCTCCGCACCATGAACATTAATCCGGTGCATTACCTGGTGTTGCCTCGCATCGTGGCCATCGCCTGCGCTCTGCCGCTGCTGGTGATTTTTTCCATCCTGGTCGGTTGGTTGGGCGGCGCTCTGGTCTCGGTGGGCAACGTTCAAATTGCCATCACGTTCAAAGCTTATTTTTCCAATCTTCGGGAGACGGTTGAATTTAGCGACGTGCTCAACGGCTTGTTCAAAAGTTTTGTGTTTGCGCTGGTGATCGGAGTGGTTTCGTGTCATCAGGGGCTACAAACCATCGGCGGCCCGCGCGGCATTGGCCGTTCCGTCACCAAAGCGGTGGTCAACTCCATCGTGTTGATTTTGATCCTGGATTATTTCCTGACCCGCATGATGATGAAAAACGGGCTATGAACAACCCTTTACCCAATCTGGA
The DNA here is from genome assembly GCA_003140275.1 of Limisphaerales bacterium. Taxonomy (GTDB): domain Bacteria; phylum Verrucomicrobiota; class Verrucomicrobiia; order Limisphaerales; family PALSA-1396; genus PALSA-1396. Next base: position 16,564 of record PLJQ01000332.1, on the reverse strand, counting down.
ACAAAACCATCAGGGCGTCAGNNGCAAAAGTTTCAACGGTCAACCGGTGCTCAAGGGACTGGACTTTGAGATCGCCCGCGGCGAAAGTTTCGTCATCATGGGGCCGAGTGGCAGCGGGAAAAGTGTGCTGCTCAAACATATCATCGGTTTGGAAACACCCGACGAGGGCGAAATTCTGTTTGAGGGACAACCGACCCAATCGCCGGAGGTGATGGAAAAGTATCGGCTCGCCATGGTGTTTCAGTCCGGCGCACTGCTCAATTCTTTGAACGTTGGCGAAAACGTCGGTTTGTATCTGACCGAGCATCGCCTGAAACCGCCCGAAGAAATCACCCGCATCGTGGCGGAAAAGCTGGAACAGGTCGGCCTCAAGGGTTTGACAGACCGTGTTGTGAGTGAGCTATCCGGCGGCATGAAAAAGCGAGTGGCTATTGCCCGTGCGCTGGTGGTTGAGCCGCAATTGATATTATATGACGAACCGACGAGTGAGCTCGACCCGTTGACCGCCGTGACCATCGCCGAGGAAATCTTGAACCTGAAAGCGCGCATTCATGTCACTTCCTTGGTGGTCACGCATGATCGCGATCTGGCGTTCGGTGTGGCGGATCGCATCGCGTTCATCAACGAAGGCCAGATCCTGACCATCGGCACGCCGGAGGAAGTGCGGCGTAACACGAGCCCTCTGATCCAAAGATTTTTGAACGCCGACTTCAATTCCAGTAAACCAAAGCAAAGCTTATGAAAAACTCCTTGGAAACCCGTCTGGGAATATTTGTTGCCCTCGCCGTCATTACTGCTGTCGTCATTCTGGAAGTCCTCGGCGGCGCTCATTTCTTGAAACGCGGCTATCGGGTGTACGCGCTCTTTAACAACGTTCAGGATCTCAAAGTCGGTGATCCCGTTAAAATGGCCGGCGTCCAGATCGGCCAGGTTGAAAAAATCAGACTGACCAACAATACGGTCAAAGTCACTTTGAAATTGGACCGCGACGCCGCGGTCAGGACCGACAGCCTCGCGAGCGTCAAATTCACCGGGCTGATGGGGCAAAACTACGTCGCCATCGACTTTGGCAAACCCGGCTCGGCCACATTGGAGAAAGACCAGTTTATCAACACGACCGAACAGCCCGATCTCAGCGCCTTGATGTCCAAGTTGGACAATGTGGCTGCCGGCGTGGAAAATCTTACCAAGAGTTTTACCGGGGACAAAATTGATAATTTGCTTGGCCCCTTCACCGATTTCCTCAAACAAAATGGCCCAAACTTGACCACCACCATCAGCAACATCCAATCGGTCTCCAGCCAGATCCGCAATGGCCAGGGCACCGTGGGCAAACTCATCTTTGAAGATTCGCTCTACGCTAACGCCCAAGGTGCGGTCACTAATTTGCAGGATGCAACCGCCGAAATCAAAGTCACCATCGCCGAAGCCCGCAAAGTTGTGGACGACATCAATGCCGGCCAAGGAACCATCGGCAAACTAGTCAAGGACGAAAAGCTCTACAACGAGACCACCGAAACCATGACCAACCTGAAAGAGATTTTGCAGAAGATCAATCGCGGCGAGGGCTCCATTGGCCCGCTTGTCAACGACCCAAGTTTCTATAAAAACGCCAAAATGTCCTTGCAGAAAATTGACAAGGCTACTGAGGGGTTGGAAGATCAAGGCCCGTTGAGCGTGATCAGCATTTTTGCGAACAAGCTTTTCTAAGCGCCCGGTCGTGATCGCCGTGGTGACTCGAATTTCAAATAGATCGCCTTCAAATACTCAGCCTCTTTGAACGTGGCGGGATGATCAGGCGGGTGGCGCGTCGTTTGCAATTCGACAAACTTGCGCCCCGACTTCAATGCCGACTGCCGAACGACTTCAAAGAATTCCTCCGCCGTGACATGAGCGGAACATGAAGCCGCCAACAAAATGCCCTTGTCAGCCAGATGGTTGATACCGAGCGTCGTCAGTTTGCCGTAAGCGTTGAGGGCCGCTGTTCGTTCTGAAGCGCGTTTGGCAAATGAAGGCGGATCCATAATCACCAGGTCAAACAAAGCCCGGCTTTCTTTCAACCATTCGAACACATCCGCTTGCGCCGTGTCGTGGTGGCAGGCAGCAATACCGCTCTCCGCCCGGTTCAAACAAAAATTGCGTTTGGCGCCCGCCAGCGCGTAAGCGCTGAGGTCAAGGTCGGTCACGGAGCACGCTCCGCCGCGTGCTGCGTAGAGAGAAAAGCCGCCCGAAAAACTGAAAGCGTTTAATACACAGCGATCCTGTGCCAGCGACTCGACCTGCCGGCGATTTTCGCGTTGATCGAGAAAGAAACCGGTCTTTTGGCCCTGCAATACAGCGGCCTCAAACCGCAAGCCGTGTTCGAGAAAAATTACCGGTTCGGCCAACGGCGAGCCACGGAGGACTTTCCCGCTGCACAGCTTGAATTGACGTTCCGCTGTTTTTGAAATGTTGCGACTTAAGCGGAGTATGATGCGTTCATTTTGCAATTGTTCGTTGATCAAGCCGACCGTCTCTTCCAGCCGCGGCAACCAGGCGGACGTATAGAGTTTTAGCACGAGCGTGGTATCGTAGCGATCTAATACAAGGCCCGGCCAGCCGTCGCTTTCGCCGTTGATCCAGCGATGACCGGTGGTTTGCTGGTCAAACAAACCGTTTCTCAGCTTGATCGCCTCGTCAAGACGCGCCGACCACCAATCCCGATCAATCGTCAGTGGTTTGCCGGTGTGCAGAATCCGAACGCGAATGGGTGAATCGGGATCAAAAAGTCCTACCGCCAGAAACCTATCCTGCTGATCATAAACCACGGCCAGTTCGCCGGATTTTCCAGCGCGGTTCTGACGGTGGATGCTGTCGGCGAACAGCCACGGATGGCCGGCGCGCACAATCGATTCCGCCGTTGCAGTGACGCGCAATCGCAAACGGGCTTGCTTCTGTTCAGAAGAGTAAGAATGCGGGTTCAAGGAGTTGTGGTCAGTTTCTGTTTCTGCAAGAGCTTCTATTTTTCGTTGGATACGGTCTGCACGTCAAAAAACGGCGAATGCGGAAACTAAAACATTTTTTCTGCATTATCGCATAGGAGTTTCATTGAATCCTGAACTATTGCAAAGCCGAACTGCGCTCCTGCAGCCACGCGACGTCCGTATGATTGGGCGAGAGAACATCCATTTTAAGTTCCTGACCGGCATTGAGAAGCGGAATCGTGCATGCATCCAGCCACTTCCTGATTTCCGAATGACTGTCGGCAAAGGAAACGCCAGCCGTCCGATTGCGATTACTCGCCGGGTAATCAACCATCCGGCCTGGCCGCCTCGCTGATCGCAATGAGAATAAACCGTTCCTTTCTACTTCTAATCGGCAAGCGATTCCGCTGAAATGAACCCGGTCGCCAACGATGGGCGACCACGCGGAAGGAATCAAAATGAAAACAAAAGCTGAACAAGCGCTTGAAATTTTCAAGCATGCCGAGGGCAAAGAGTTGGGCGTAAGTGAATGGCAGGAGATCGCGCAGGAGCGAATCAATCAATTTGCCGATGCCACACTCGATCACCAGTTCATTCATACCGACCCCGACCGCGCCGCAAAACTTTCACCCTATAAGACCACCATTGCTCATGGTTTCCTGACGCTTTCGCTGATTCCGCATTTGAACAAGAGTGTTCCGCAGCTTGATCCCAAAACTACCGAAGGGCTGGTGATGGGGATCAACTACGGCTTGGACAAGGTACGGTTTTCCGCGCCCGTCAAGGTCAACGCTCATGTTCGCAGTCGAGTCGAGCTAATTTCAGCGGAGTTAAAGTCCCCGAATACAATCCAGCTTAAGCACAGAGTCACCATCGAGATCAAAGGGGAAGAGAAGCCGGGATGCGTGGCTGAAACGCTCAGCCGTTTGGTTTACGAATAGAGGGACGGGAGATGCCGGATGTCGAGTTAACCGATCGCGAAAAATTTCTTTCTCGAACAGTTGCTACAGGAGCGAGAGGCGTTTGCCGTGAAACGGCGGGATTCCGTCACGCAACTGATGACGATCAACCGTAAGGGCGGTAAAGTGGTCTGAAGGACGAGAATCGTTTCGTGGGTTGGGATAAAACCGCAACGTTGAGCGAATTTTGCCGCCTGCGCCGTCGTTTCTTAATTCTTCCCGTTGTTGCCGTTTACGGTAAGGTTTGCCTCCTTGCGCAACAAGGAAAGATAATCGACCAAGATGTGTTTGGTTTCTTCCAGATCAATGTCCACCGGCGGCGGTTTTTCTTCTTCATCGTCTCCCTCAAGACCACCGTCCGAGTGCGCGAGTAGTTGGCGTGGGATGACAACTCCCGAGTTGGTTTTCAAGTTGGCCGAAGTCTGGTTCTCGGAAGCGGAATTTTTGTTTTTGACGATGGGCGCGTTATTGGTTTTGGAGATGGGCGGCGGCAGACCGGGCAGATCGACCTGTTTAAGGGCGAGTTCATAAACTTTTTCCTTGGTTTCCCTTCGTGTGAGGCGTTCCTTTTCGCGCGCCTTTTGGCGGGCTTCCGCTTCTTCCTTTTCCTTGAGCCGTTGCTTTTCATTTAAGGAAACGGTTTTGTCGGCCAACGCTTTCTTGAACAGCTCGATGTCTTCGCGCACATAGGCAAACTCTTTTTCCGAGGCCACGCGTTTGGCGGAATGCTTTTCCAACTCGGCAAGATAGGGTTGAACGCGGTTTACTGGTTCGAACTGGGCACTGTCAATCGTGTCCCACTCCAGCGGGTTCTCCAGGAACGCTTCGCCGTACTCCGCATAATCGTACACCGAAGGCAGCATGATGTCCGAGATTACGCCCTTCATTTGGGTGGAAGAGCCTTTGGGGCGATAAAATTTTCGGATGGTAATTTTCAGCGCGCCGAGTCCGGGAGCGAATTGTTGCATGGCTTGAACGGTGCCTTTGCCGTGAGTCGTCGCGTCGCCAACAATGAGCGCGCGTCCATAATCCTGCAACGCACCCGCCACGATTTCGGAAGCCGAGGCGCTGAAATGGCTGGTGAGCACGATCAACGGCCCGTCATAAAGCACCGACGGGTCATTATCCGCTTCAATTTTCTTCCTGCCATTCGAGTCGCGGACCTGAACGACGGGGCCTTTCTTGATGAACAGGCCGGTGAGTTTGATGGCTTCATCAAGCGACCCACCGCCATTGCGGCGCAAATCCAGTATGAGACCCCTGACTTTTTCTTGTTCCAGTTTTTTTATCAGCCGCGTCACATCATCCGTCGTGGGGCTGTCGGTATCTGATTTGTCTGTCGCGCCGGCAACGTCCAGGTGGGCGTAGAAGGAGGGCAGATCAATGATGCCCAGCCGCAGGCTTTCGCCTTCGCCAGTCGGATACTCGATGATTTTGGCCTTGGCTTCCTGGTCTTCTAATTTAATTTTGTCACGGATTAAACTCACCATTGTACGCACGGCCGGGTCAGCAGCGTCCGCCGGAATGATCGTCAGACGAACTTCCGTTCCTTTGGGGCCGCGAATTAATTCCACCACCTTGGAAAGCGGCATGCCCACGACGTCCGCGGGTTCCTTATCGCCTTGGGCAACGGCCACGATTCGGTCTTTCACTTTGATTTTATTACTTTTGGCCGCCGGACCGGGAAGCAGCCGTTGGATGGTGCAATAACCAGCCAAATCAGAAATTAGTTCCGCGCCAATGCCAAAAAGCGAAAGGTTCATGCCGATGGCGAAATTTTCCAACTGCGCTTTGCCTAGATAGTCCGAATGCGGATCGTAAACGTGGGCCAGCGCCGTCAGATAGGCTTCGAGGACATTGTCGTGGTCCCAATCCTTGAACGTCTTCAAAATGCGGACGTAACGCTCGGTGAGACTCTTCACGATTTCCTCGTGTACCTCCCCAAGGGTTTTGACTTTGGCCGGCTTGTCTTTGCCTTCGAGCGGCTTTACTTCAAGTTTGAGCTTAGGATTAACATCGACTTTCAAAACGTGAGGCGTTGCCGCGTTCAGCTCCTCCTGGAGCATTTCGTAACGCAACCGGTCGCGCCAAAGCTGTCTGGCTTCCTTGATGTCCTTGGGATACGGCAATTCGTGGCGGTTGAGCGTGATCCGGTCGTCGCTATTGAATTCCAACTTTTCCGTCTTCAACAACTCATTCACATAGTTGACGCGCTGTTCAAGACGCTGAATGAAGCGGGTGGCAATCTCGTAGGCCGGCGAAGTGTCGCCGCGCGCGGTCAGGTCGTTCAACGTAGTGCGATACCGTTCGAAACCGGCAAGGTCGGACTGGAGAAAATGCACGTGTTGCGGGTCAAGCTGGCCGAGGTAGCGGTCCAGGAACTTGCTGGAAACCGTGTCATCAAACTTCAGGTGCAAATAGTGCGCTCCCTCGAGCCATTTGACGGTCAACGTCGCAATGTCTCCGTCATTCGGTCCGGGCGTGAGCCGGGATGAGTCAGTGGAACGGGCGGCTTCTGCTTGTGGGGCAGGTGGATTGTCCGCGGCGGGGCGAAAAGCAGGTTCGGCGGAGTACAGCGGCAGCGCGAGCTTGAAACAAATCAGGAAGATTAAAATTTTCACAGCAAAATAATTATGTCGTTACACATCAGACCGTCCAAGTTAGCACACTTTAGACTCTTTGCCGCCAGGGTTGTTCAACCCGGCGGCGAATATCGCGTTTCAACTTGTCCGTCTCCTCATTCTCCATTTTTGGCGGCGATTGGCAAAGTGAAAGTGAGGGTTGATTTCCCGCTTGAAACTCGAAACCCGAATCTCAAGACTCACGCGCACGGTCCGACCCGCATGAGCGCCGATGCTCATTCTGGCAATGAGAAACAAACTCCCCCGGCATTGGTCCTCCAGAAATCCGATTGCCAGGCTGACGTTTTTTGGGCCGGGAGCCGTCATTGCTTCGCTTACCATCGGTTCGGGCGAATTGATTTTTCCCTCTCGCGGCGGGGCGCGACTGGTCCCCGGTTGCAGCTTGGCGGCGAAAAAGAAACCACCGGAAAATGCCAGCGGCGCCTGCCAATCTATCCCCATCCTGGGTCGCCAGAATGCTCGCCAATTACGGAGCGGCCTGCTAATCTCGCCGCCATGCCGACCACGATCACCGAAATCTTCCGCGACAGCTAAACGCACCATCACCTTTCGTTGTTTGATCTGCCCGACCTCAAGGCCATCGAAGCCGGGCTGTTTGAGAAAAACGGCAAGCCCTACCTCATCAACAAATCCAGCAAGGGCGAGAAGGGCCAGTATTTCAGCGCCCGCTACGTCATTGACATGTGCGTGAAGATGCTCAACCCGCGCGAGGACGAATCCATGATAGACATCGCCGCCGGCTCGTCGGGCTTTCCTGTCCACTGCATCTTCAAAGTCTGGCGCGACATCTTCCGCGACGTGAAACTCCCGGAGAGTCACCTGTTCACCTTGGAGAAAAAGCCGCAACGCTGCTACGACTACGTCGGCGAAAAAGTCTTCGCCATTGATTTCGATGAAAAGGCCGTGCACGTCACCCGCTGCCTCAACCTCATTGCGGGTGACGGCCAGACCAACGTCCTTCAGCCATTTCACTACATCGAGATTGGCGACCTCGCGGCGGACGGCGCGGCCACCAGCCACGTCGTCCCCGGCGAAGAAGCGCCCAGCCGCGCGACATGGATTGTCCAGCCCGGCGACGTCATCACCTCCACTGTGCGCCCCAACCGTTGCCTGACGGGATTGATTGAACCGCAACAGGCGGAGAACATCTGTTCCTCCGGCTTCGCCGTCCTGACGCCCAAAGGAATTCCGGGCGAACTGTTGTTCGCGTATCTCCGCCTGCCCGTCATCTGCGAATTGATGGATTTGCACACTACCGCCTCGATGTATCCCGCCATCTCGACCACCGACCTGATGCGCCTGCCCTTCCTCTTGCCCGACGACGCGACCATCAAAAAGGTGAAACACCAAATCACCGCCGCCCGCGCCGCCCGCCGCGAAGCGCACACGCTTTTGGAGAAAGCAAAGCAAGCCGTGGAGGTTGCGATTGAAAAGAACGAGGCGGCGGGAATGAAGCTGCTGGAAACGAAATAAGGCTGTTCTGTGTCGCTCCTCCAGGGCTTGGCTGATTTGTTGGACGATTTATCCATGCGTCGAGCTTTGCGAATTGAGCGAAAGGAAACCCGGCGTGCTGGACGAACCGGCGGCGGAGAGAAAGAAGCTGCTCGAAAAGGCAATCCTCGAACTGGAAAAACAGACCAGCCAACTTGCAACGGAAATCATGGAGTTTTCCGGCGAGACGCCCCTGACATCAACCAGGCCGGTACGATTCAGGATGGGGACCGTTCGCGCTCCGCGCGCCTTGCGGGGCATCTCTATGATCTGGCCCCATACGTGACTTTTCGCCAGGTAATTTGTCGGATCAAAAGTTCAAGCCGTTAAAGTCGCTTCGTTGACACGCTCCAACGCGGCTCGTAACCTCACATCGCATGTTTGAGCTTGTCGCGCCTTACGGACCCGCCGGGGATCAGCCGCAAGCGATTGCGAAACTGACGGAGGGCGTGTTGTCCGGCTCAAAACACCAGGTGCTGCTTGGCGTCACGGGGTCGGGCAAGACGTTCACGATTGCCAACGTCATCAAGAACGTGAACAAGCCCACGCTCGTCATCTCCCATAACAAAACGCTCGCGGCACAGCTTTACGCGGAGTTCAAAAGCTTTTTTCCCAAAAACGCGGTCGAATACTTCGTCAGCTACTATGATTATTACCAGCCGGAAGCCTACATCCCGCGCACCGACACGTTCATCGAGAAGGATTCGAGCATCAACGAGGAGATCGAGCGGATGCGGCTCTCGACGATGAGCAGTCTTTTCGCGCGTCGCGACGTGATCGTGGTGGCGAGTGTGTCGTGCATCTACGGCACGGGCAGCAAGGAGGATTACGAGGCGATGGTCATCCCGGTGTTCGTCGGACAGGCGTTGTCGCGCGAGCAATTCCTCTCCCGCCTCGTGGATCTCCAATACAACCGCAACGACATCACGTTCGAGCGCGGCCAGTTTCGCGTGCGCGGCGACACGATTGAACTTTGCCCCGCCGGTCGCGAGGATGCGTTGCGGATGGAGTTTTTCGGCGACGAGATTGAACGCATCACGCGCTTCGAGCCGCTCACGGGCGAAAAGCTGGAGACGCCTGCCAACACGATGATTTTCCCGGCGAAACAATTCGTCACCACGGGCGACAAGATGAAGCGCGCCATCCTCTCCATCCGCGAGGAACTCGGCAATCGCATCACGGAGTTCGAGAAGCAGGGCAAGCTGCTCGAAGCCCAGCGCATCAAGATGCGAACGGAGTACGATCTCGAAATGATGGAGGAAATGGGCTTCTGCTCCGGCATCGAGAATTACTCGCGCCACATTGCCAATCGTCCGCCCGGCTCGCGGCCCGCGACCGTCATTGATTTCTTCCCCGATGACTTTCTGCTCGTGCTGGACGAATCGCACGTGAGCGTTTCGCAAATCGGCGGCATGTCGGAAGGCGACCGCTCGCGCAAGACGGTTTTGGTCGAACACGGCTTCCGGTTGCCGAGCGCGTTGGATAATCGCCCGCTGAACTTTCTGGAATTTCAGGCGATTCAAACCCAGACGATCTACGTAAGCGCCACGCCTGCGCCGCGCGAACTGGGCTGGGCGCGGGCGAGTGCCGGCGTTGCCGCAACGGAGCGCCGAACACCCCCTCGGCACGAAGATGGTGTTGGAGTTCACGCTTCAGCGTGCCCGCCGGACAAGCTAAAGCTTGGACTCCAACGAGCCGAGACGGTACTCGGCGCTCTGCCCGGTGTCGCCGAACTCGTCGTGCGCCCCACCGGACTGATTGATCCCAAAGTCACCCTCAAGCCGCTTAAGGGACAGATCGACGACCTTATCGAGGAATGTCGCAAGCGTGCCGATGCGAAGGAGCGCATCCTCGTGACCACGCTCACCAAGCGCACCGCCGAAGAACTGACCGACTACCTGCGTGACATTGGCGTAAACGTACGCTACCTGCACAGCGAGATCGACGCCATTGAGCGCGTGGAGATTCTGCGCGCGCTCCGCAAGGGCGAGTTCGATGTGCTCGTTGGCATCAACCTGCTCCGCGAAGGTCTCGACCTGCCGGAAGTTTCTCTTGTCGCCATTCTCGACGCCGACAAGGAAGGATTTCTGCGCAGCGAGACGAGTCTGATCCAGACTGCCGGTCGCGCCGCGCGCCACCTCAACGGCGAAGTCATCCTCTACGCCGACGTGATGACCAACAGCATCAAGAAGTTTCTCGCAGTTACCGAGTATCGCCGCAAACGTCAGCTCGCCTACAACGCGGAACACAACATCACGCCCCGCAGCGTCAGCCGCGCCGTGGAAGAAAGCCTCGCCACCTACGAAACGAATCGCAAGCAGGCGGACAGCGTGTTGCGCGAAGCCGGCGTGGACATCGACATCACCGAAACCATTCGCGAACTCGAAGAGGAAATGCTCAGCGCCGCAAACAGTCTGGAGTTTGAAAAGGCCGCACTGCTCCGCGATCAAGTTCGCGAGTTGAAGCGGACGTTGGACGGCAGCGAACCCGTAAAGGAGGCCAAGCGGCCGTTCCGTTATCGCAAAGGCACGAGTCGCGCCTCAAGGTAGGGTCGCGCCCCGGTGCTCCCTCATTGCGCCAAGCTGGAATAATGCGGCGATCTCAGGAGCGCCTGCATCTCGCGGGCTGTCCTTGCCGTCTCGGCAACGACTCCAAACCACAAACTCCTTCCGCACCGTTTGGTGCGAGAGAAATGGTGTTACGAAAGTGTTCGGCGCGACCCCAAACACCGCACGCCAGAAGCATGCGCTCCCCATTCCAAATGCATCGTTTAGTGCAGCCCGTTGAAAAAGTGCGCCGAGGTAACGAGGCGGACGAAAGATTGCGATTTCCCAATGAATCCACCTCCTCACTTCGGCGGCTACGAGGCGAGCGCGAGTTTTCCAACGGGCTGTCAGGCAGGCAGTTCATTTCCGACCGTGACCAGCCCGTTGGCAATTGCGAATTTTGTCAGCCCGGCCACTGTGTGAATGTCAAGTTTGCGCATGACGCTCTCGCGATGCGTTTCCACCGTGCGCGCGCCAATACCGAGTTGGTGGGCGATTTTCTTGTTGCTCAAGCCCTCGGCGATTTGCCTGAGCACCTGATGTTCGCGATGGGTCAGGTGCGCCACGCCCGGCGCTTCCCCGCCGCCGCGCACAAACCGATTGAGCGCAATGCGGGCGACCTCCGGACCGAAATACGACTCACCCGCATGCACCGTTTCGATGGCGCGCACCAGTTCCTCGGACGTTGCCTCCTTGAGCACGTAGCCGTGCGCTCCGGACTGGATAATGCGGCGAACGGAATCAGGGTCTTTGTGTATCGAGAGAATCAACACTTTGATCTTGGGCTGTTCCTTGCGCAGTAATTCCGTCGCTGTCAGTCCGTTCATTTGCGGCATGTTGATGTCCATCAGAATCATGTCGGGCGCCAGTTCGTGGGCTTTCTGCAGGGCCTCGCAACCATCGGCGGCTTCGCCGACGATCTCGAGATGCGCGTGCCTTTCCAGACACGAACTGATGCCCCGGCGGACCACGGGATGGTCGTCCACTACGAGGAGTTTAATTTTGTTTTTCATTTTAAGTCTCGACTCCTTTTACAATTTACAGATTTTTCGGCATGGTCCAAACTCGTCCCCTTCAGAAGGAGTAGCTCGCCCCGAAGACCAGGAAAACGGTTTCGCCCAGATTGAGTACGGCCGTCCTGCCGCTCTCGCGTTGCGAATAATTACCAACGGCGTGGAATTGCACACCGGTGAACAATCCCCAGACTTCGTTCAGTTTGTAGGAAACGTTGCCGGCCGCGTAACCGCCGACCAGCAAATCGCTATGCGAACCCGAGTCGGCGGCCGGCGCGATGCCGGAGATCGACACCGTTTCTTTGAAACTGAAATCACTATTCACGTCCACCAAGGCGAGGCCGCCGCTGAGCGTCACCGCCCACTTCCTGCCGAACGGAATTTCCAGATAAGGCCCGAGGCGAAATTCGTACAAGTCCGCATCGAAGCGCCGCGAACCATTCACCGTAGCCAGCGCGTTCCCAGCGGCGGACGTCACCGGAGTTGCACCGATCACAGGGTTGCCTTCCGGTGACAAATTGGCGCCATGGTAATAAGGAGCAGGAGGCGGAACGACAATGCCTAGCGGGTAGGCATCAGTGAGACGTGATACGCCGAGAGGAATTGGATGTGAGTCATTGACGGAGACGTTCATAAAGCCAAACGCCATCTCGAGGCCCCAACGCAGCTTTTCATTCCTGCCGAGTTCGCGGTTGTAGGTCAGTTCAAATCCGGGTTGTGGATCATCATCGCGGTCCTTCGCTGTGGCTCCAGTCGAGGAGGACCGGTGCATGACGATGGTACCATCGCCCGGCACCTGGCTGGAACTGTCATAACCCCAATAACGCGTAAGGCCCAGGAGATTGCCGGTTGAGTCCGTGAGAACATACCCGTCATCGTAATTGAAATGATCCCCATCCGGCGTCAGACGCGACGCCCCTGGGGTCGCAAATGCGCCGAGGTGCTTGAAGTCAACAGTAGCGTTGAAGGTCATGCCGAAGCTGATGCCGAAGCGATTGAGCGATTCCTCTTTTGGAGGATCGAGCTTCATTGCCGAAGCCGACTGGGCCGACGCCGTTTGCGCCAGCGCCAGCAGCGTTTCGAGCGATGTCACCGCAAATACTGACAGTTTTAACAGAGCGCCCTGTTTCATAGATTTTGAAGGAATCAATTAAGGCAGCAGGATGATTCGGTAGAACCGCGCTCGCTGCGTGGCGGGCGCGCTTTCAGTCTTCGGTTCGCCGTTGTCGATGAATTGCACCCAGTTGCCGGTGCCGGTAATGGACGGTTGCGCCGACTTCCAGTTCACCAAATCCGAACTGTATTGCACCGCGTAAACGCGATTGGAAACCGTTGCAAACTCCACCATGAAAGTCTTGTTCGCCAGCAACACGCCCCGGTTGATGTGCTGGCCCGTGCCAAAGAGCGCGGCCCCGCCGCCGGTCACTGGTGGCACCAATTCGGCGCGCAGTGTGGCATTGGGCTGGATGCGCAGGGGCGAGTAGAATTCAATCACCATGTTCACGTAACTGCCGGGCGGCACCGCTGCGTGCGTCTGCACATAGGGCACGCCATTGGTGGACATGCCCGAAAGGTTATGAACCGTGATTGCCGGATTATTCGTCAGGTTGGAAACATAAACTCGCACCGCCTCGAACGTGGAATAAGTCGGGTTGGTGATGCGCACCGTTTCTTCGAAGAAATCAGTCTGCGGATTGTAGTGCATCACGGCGATGACGGTCAACGGCGGACGTTCAATCACCGTGATGTTCACTGGCGCTGAGGTGCCTTGCAAGTCGCAACCGTCCGTTGCCGCTGCAACGAGCGTGTAAGCGCCGATCGGCACGTTGGTCAGAACGATAAAGTAAGGCGCACCGTTTGTGGCCTCACCGAGTTTGTTTGTGTCGCTGAAGAATTCGACCTTGGCAATCGTGCCGTCCGGATCGTGCGCTTCCGCCAGCAATGTAAAATTGGCTGGCGCGACAAACACAGCACCATTGGTTGGGCTGGTGATACTCACTGTCGGCGGCTGGTTGTCCGTCACGATCACCGTCTGCAAACAACTCGCCATGTTGCCATTGGCGTCCCGCACCGTCCAGGTCACCAAGTTGGTCCCCACCGGATAGCTCGACGGCGCGTTGTTCGTTATCGTCGTCGGACCGCAATTGTCGCCGGTCACCGGTGTGCCCAGATTCACGTTGGTCGCCGCGCACTGCCCGTTGTTCGGCGCCACGGTCACCAACGGCGGACACGTGATCGTCGGCGGCCCGGTGACGGTGAGTGTCGCGCTATTGGTCAACGGAGTGCCACACGAGCCCGCCACTACCACCTGATAGTTTCCAATGTCGCCGCTGCTCACATTGGACAACACCAGACTGCTGTTGGTCTGACCATTCAAGAGGCTCACACCTTTATACCATTGATAACCCAACCCCGTTCCCGTCACACTCACGTTGAAACTCACCGTGCTTCCAAAACAGTTAGTCAAGCTCGCTGGTACGCTCCAAGTCATCGGAGGCACGCATCCAAGACAGAGACTTTGGTCGTAATGGAACTCATAGCTTCCACTGATATCGACAGCGTTGGCCACAACGGCACCGATGAAGTTGACGGTCGGAGAACCGCCGCCAGTCATCTGAACCGCCGCCTGTGGCGCGTAAACCGTTCCGATATACTCCGAATTGCCACTAAAACTGAGGCTGGAGCATGATGGCAGCCCAACGTAGGCGCAATTAGTCGCGAAACCGCTTCCATTGATTGTTCCGCCACCCGAGAGCTGGCCTTGGCCGCCAAGATAGACGGTCAACCTGGAACCGGGCGTGATGTAAATGTAAGCCTGACCGGAAATTTGCAAACCACTTGGAAAATAAAGGACGACATTGCCGTTGATACAGACGTTTTGTGAGCTTGAGAGACTGAAGCTGGAGGCACTTTGATAGTTACCACTGGTGATCACGTAAGTGTAGTTAGTGCCATTTACCTTCCCGGATGTGTTGGTGAGGGTTGAAAATGTCAAGTTGGGTAGCGACGCATCCGGAATACCTACGGCCAAGTTATTTAAATACCAGCCGGGCTGAATCCCACGATTGCCTCCATCCACCCACGCCAGGCTGCCAACCGCAGCATTGCCGGTGATCTTGATGTTGCCGGTTGGACCAGTCGCGAAACGACCATAAACCTTCGTGTTGCCTGTGTCGGTAATTACGGTCACCGAATCAGAGGCACTCGCAACGTCCGCACCATCACCTCGTTTGCTGGGATCATATCGACCATTCGTGCTGAAATTCGGGTCTAGTGAATTGAAGCTATCAATCAACATGGTGCCATGCAGGTTGATGGGTTGCTTGGCCAGGATTGCCATGCAGAAATTAGTCTGCGCCTCCGGTGGGTTATTGATGATGCGGGTGATCAGCGTCGCGTAATTGTTGTTCGTCTTTCCCGCCTCCTCTGCTTCCACACCGAAGATTTGGGCGCGATTGGTGATGAACGAGCCGGAAGGAGCATTGGCGTTGAGGCGGACTTGAAATGAGCGCGAGCCGCCGGTGGAGGATGAAACTGTACCGAGGTTCCACGAAACCGTACTACCGGCCAAAGAACCGTCGCCGAGCGAGTTGGTAAGAACAGCAACGTAGTTCGGAAGGAAGTCCTTGAGGACGACGCTCGTGCTCTTGACGCCCCCGATGTTGGTGTAAGTCAGCGTGTAGGTGGCAAGGTCGCCGGGCGCGGCCTGCGCCGGTCCGGTTTTGACTACCATGAGATCAGGCCAAGCCCAAGCCGCTTGCGCGAAAAGCCACGACCCTGACCAGAGAGCAAGACTGACAAGCTTCCTTCTCCGACCCCAATACATTTTTAAGTCCATAGTCGTTCAGACCTCGATGCCGCGATTTTCAGCAGGTGAAGATCATGCGGCGTCTTTGCGAATTACATCAAGGTTATGATAAAGCTTCGCAAGTCACAATCAGGGAAAGGCACGGACTTTCCCCCGGCCATTGTGCGGAAAGGAACCCAGGGGAATCCCCGGGACTGGTCGGTAAAGGAAGAAAACGAAACGATGCATGCAGCGCGCGAAGCGGAAAACCGCGCGCGCCAGAGGCCAAAAACGCTCTCGGATAGCGGTGGCCAGACTCAGGAAGGATTTTCCCGCTCCACCCAGGACGTAGCGTACTGCGTCAATTCTCCTGCGTCCTTTAAGTTAAGCTTCCGCTTAATTTGCTCGCGATAATACTCAACGGTTTTAACGCTCAGATGAAGTTCGGCGGCGATTTCCCTGGTCTTCTTCCACCGGCCAATTAATTGGAATACTTCGAGCTCACGGTCGCTCAGGCCCTTGACCGGCGATTCATGGATGTCGGTCTGCCCGCGGACCTGTTGCTGCAGCATTTTGGCCCCGAGCGCATCGCTCACGTAAATATTTCCGTCCAGCACCCGACGGATGGCGGTCGGTATTTTTTCCAATATCGCCTCTTTCATCAGATAGCCCAACGCGCCGGCCCGGAAAGCGATTTCTGCGTAGATGGACTCGTCATGCACACTGACCACCAAGACCGGCAAATGCGGATGCTGCGCCTTTATGTTACGCATCAATTCCAGACCGCTGCTGTCCTTGAGCGAAATGTCGGCGATCACCAGGTCAGGCTTCAACGTCTCGATGGCGTTCAGCGCTTTCGCCGCGTCTTCCTCTTCGCCGCACACGACGAGGTCGGCCTGACGGTTGATCAATTGCGCGATGCCGAAACGCACCACGGCATGATCGTCCACCAACAGGACTCGTTTCCTGCTGTCCTTGACTCCGTTTTGTTTCGTCTGTGCCATGCCTGCTAATCCATTTGCCGCCCAACCCGGCGGTTGCGCGGCAACTCTCCGCTACGCCTGCCGCACGTCGCTCATCCTGCCTCAGTCACCCCGGCGACGCAATCCATATCACTCGCTAACCGTAAGTTGTGTGTGATTAACCCGACTTCCGCTACAGGG
>PLJQ01000219.1 GCA_003140275.1 Limisphaerales bacterium | reverse complement strand
CTGGCGCAGCGAGTTGCTCCGCGCCGGAATTCGCGGCAAGGGCGGACAGATGATTCGCTTCTCCCGCGTCGAACCGCTATCCGGCACGCGCTGGCTCCACGCCGACGCGGAAACTAAGCCGAACGACGACGGCCCGGCGAAACTGCGCGAAGGAGCGGCAAAGGAGATTCAGCGGGTAGTGATTTCATTCGGTCAGGAGCACGCGCCAATGGAACAACGGCAGGTTGAATCAGCTTTGGAAGAAGCGCGCAAGCTCGTGCCGCGTCCGCAGTTGATTGTGTTCGCCGCGTTTCAATTCGACCCGGAAGCGGCGAAGGACATTGACGAATTAAACTGGCCGGGCGTGACGACGCTGAAGGCGCAGATGAACGCGGATTTGCTCACGGAAGATTTGAAAAAGAAGCGCACGAGCAACGAGAGTTTCTGGCTCATCGGCCAGCCGGATGTTCTGCTCCGCAAATCGAAGCTGAAACCCAAAGACAAAAAGGACAAAACCGAGCTTTGGGAAGTGGAAGTGAAGGGCTTCGATTACTACGACACGAAGACGGGGCAAATCCTGTCCGGCGGCGCGGCGCAAATTGCGACGTGGATGCTGGACACGGATTACGACGGGCGGAGTCTGTTCGCACGGCAGGTATTCTTCCCGCTGGCCGGAGAGAAGGAGGGCTGGTCGAAGTTGGCCAAGAATCTCAAGGCGGAGATTGACGAGATGTTGATCGAAGCCTATCGCGGCACAGTGTCGCTACCATTCGCGCCGGGCAAACATGGCCGCGTGGCCGTGAAGATCGTGGACGACCGGGGGATTGAGAGTTTGAAAATTTTGGAGGTCGCATGAACCAGTCAGGAAAAGGACACAGCTTGTGAGTTACAAACCCAGAACACTTTTCCGCATCTTGGAGGACATCCAGCAGAACAAGCTGCTTCTGCCACACATCCAACGGGCGTTTGTATGGGAAGACGAGCAAATGGTGAGGCTTTTTGACAGCCTCATGCGCAACTACCCAGTTCAGACTTTGCTATTCTGGCGCACGAAGGAAGCGATTAAGGCCAGAACCTTCATGTCCACAGTTGACCGTGATCGCGAGCTTTCGGACTTATATGACAAGCCAAGGAGCGTTGATGGAGTCGAAAAAACCTTCGTGTTGGACGGCCAACAGAGAATCCAAACCCTCTACGCGATATTCTGTGGTGACGTCATGCAGACTACTGGGCAAAAAGGAGAGGCATACTTTGACGTGACGGAAGGCGGCACTGAAATTGATGGCGGAGACCTGCTTTATCGCCTCAAATTCTCTGAGACGCCCCTCCCCCTGCCCAACTATCGGGTTCGTAATCTATGGGAAACGGATAGGCAGAAAGACGCCGCGACGATAGCTTTTGACCTAAACGACAAGATCGAATCTGGTGTCCCTGAAACTTCAGAACAACGAAAGGTTCGGGAAAGACAGGTTCACAAGAATCTTTCCCAACTGCGGGCGCTCTTGATGGAGGAAATTCACTTTTGGGTTGAAGAACTTGACGGCATCGCGAATAAGTTTCCGTACCGCAAAATCCTGGACATCTTCGTCAGAGTTAATTCCGGCGGCACTAAGCTGAGTGCCGCAGACCTAATGTTTGCCTCCATGAAAGAGGGTTGGGAAGACATTGAGGAGAATGTCGAGCAAACGGTTGAGATGCTTAACGATGGCCGGTTGGGCTTTGACAAGGACTTTCCGTTGAAAGCCATGATGGTTGCAGTCGGTGAGGGGGCAGAAACGAACCTGGAGAAATTCACCGGCGCGAAAGCCGAAGCATTACTCCAAAAACTGAAAGATAATTGGAGCAAGTCAGAAGATGCGTTCAAGCAACTCCGCGATTTCATTGACCAAGACTTGCGCCTGTTTTCTGATAAACTTATTTATAGTTACAACGCTTTCATCCCGCTTTTCGACTACCTCTTTCACAATCCCAAGCCGAATGAGAAAAGCCGATGGTTGATGAGAGCGTGTTACTACAAGTCACAATTCTTTGGCTGGTATTCTGGCTCAACCGATACAGTTCTAAATGGCCTTCACCTCATCGTTGGGTTTTCATCTTCGGGTGGATTTCCGTTGGCAGCAGTGAAAGATTATTTCAAGTCGAAGTACAGCGAAGTAGAACTTCAAGTTCACCACCTCCAGGACAAGCGCCTGCGCGCTGCGATTCTTTCGATGGTTTACGTTGAGTGCTGGGGAGCATCGCCATTCAAAGTTCTTTACAAGGGAAACGAACCGCACGTTGACCACATTTATCCGCAGCACATGCTTCGGACTTATCTCGGACAGGGTACGGCAACGATCAATGATATCGGCAATCTTCGCTTTGTGGGTGCGACGGACAACTGCCGCAAGCGGGGAGAGTTACCAGCTTCCTATTTTTCCAGACTGAAAGGTGACAGGGTTAACGTCGCGAAGCATCTGCTGGTTCAAGAGTTTTCGGATTCTCCCGACAAAATGCTTTTCGATGAACCGACATTCACTCGTTTCAGAGAAGCACGGCGGGGGAAGATTTGGGAACTCGGAAAACGAGTTGTTGACCCGGAGTTATGACTCCGGCCTGCCATACTTCAGAGTGAGCACCAAAGGTATCACCCATCTCATCGTCAACTCGCCCTACGACGAGCCGAAGCATCATTGGCTCTATCACCGGGAGACGCAGAAGTTTTCGCTTGAGCCTGGGCGTCGTCCGGCGGGTTACGTCATTTNNGGCGACGTGCGCGGCGTCATCGCGTCGGAAAGCTCCAAGGCGTTTGACGATCCTGGCCGCTTCATTCCGATTGAACTCGTGAATCAAATCCGTCCCCGCGTGAAGGCATGGCGCGAGCGCGGTTACGACGGCGTGAGCGGCATCACGAGGCGGTTGCTGGAACATTGGCGCGGTTCGGAACGGTACGAGCGGCAGCGATTCTTCTTTTGCCAGTTTGAGGCGATGGAAACGCTCATCTGGCTCACGGAAGCCCCGGCATCGGAGCGGGTCGGCATCGCCATCCCGTCCGATGGCAGCGCGTTCCAGCGGCTTTGTTGCAAGATGGCCACGGGCAGCGGCAAGACAGTCGTGATGGCCATGCTCGTCGCGTGGCAGGTTTTGAACAAGGTCACGTATCCGCAGGACAACCGATTCTCAAAGCATATTTTCATCGTCGCGCCGGGTTTGACGGTCAGAAGCCGGCTGCAAGTGCTCATTCCCGCCGGGCCGGGCAATTATTACGACGAGTTCGACATCGTGCCCGGCGGGTTGCGGGAGCAGTTGCGGCAGGGCAAGGTCGTGGTTCGCAACTGGCACATCCTGAATTGGGAAACGGACGACAAGCTCAAGAAACGGCGCAGCGTGGACAAGCGCGGCGCAAAGAGCGACGAGGCCTACGTGCGCGAAGTGCTCGGTGACATGGCGAAGGTGAACAATATCCTCGTCATCAATGACGAAGCGCACCACGCCTGGCGCGTCAACCCGGAGTCGAAGAAGGCGAAGATCGACCGGGCGTTAATCGAAGAAGCCACGAAATGGGTTGGCGGGCTGGACCGGATTCACAAGGCGCGGCGGATTCTGCGCTGCTTTGATTTCTCCGCGACGCCGTTCTCCCCCAGCGGCAAGCAAAGTTCCGAAGCATCGTTGTTTGGCTGGATCGTCAGCGACTTCGGGTTGAACGATGCAATTGAGGGCGGATTGGTGAAAACGCCGCGCGTCGTCGTCCGCGATGACGGAATGCCGGACGTGAAAACTTACAAGTCGAAGCTCTATCACATTTACGAGCATGTCCGCGATGACTTGAACCGGAGCGCGCAGGAATTTGAGCCATTGCCCCCCTTGGTGACTAATGCCTATTTGCTTTTGGGCAAGGACTGGCTCGCCACATATCAAGATTGGCAAAAGCTCGGCTACCCGACGCCGCCGGTGATGATAACCGTCGCCAACCGCACGGAAACCGCCGCCCGCGTGAAGAACGCTTTCGACAAGAAGAAGGTGCTGATTGATGAACTGTGCGACCCGGCGTTGACCCTGCACATTGACTCCAAGGTGCTCGACATGGCCGAGGCGAAGGAGGACGAAAGCGAGACTCAGCCAGAGAATGGCGCGAGTGAGGATGACGACGAGCCGAAGCAGAGGAAGTTGACCAAGGCGGAACAGGCGGAACTGTTGCGCAAAACGGTGGACACCGTGGGCAAGATCGGCGAGCCGGGCGAGAAAATCCAGAAGGTGATTTCGGTCGGGATGTTGTCGGAAGGTTGGGACGCCAAAACGGTGACGCACATCATGGGCTTGCGGGCATTTTCGAGCCAGTTGCTTTGCGAACAGGTGGTCGGGCGCGGCTTGCGTCGCACGAGTTACGAGGCGAAGAAAGTGCCGCACCCGGTCACGGGCGAGGAAGTCGAATTGTTCGAGGCGGAATACGTGAACATCTTTGGGATTCCGTTCACTTTCCTGCCGCACGAAGGCGGCCCGGACGGGCCGTTGCCCCCACCGCCGCCAAAGACACGGATTGAGCCGGCGCGGGAGAAGGTTGGTTTTCTGATTAGCTGGCCCAACATCATCCGCATCGACCACGTTTACCGTCCGAAGCTGGAATTGGATTTGAAGAAGGTCGAACCTTTGGTGCTCAACGCGACGGACAAAATCGAAAACGCGGAGATGGCGGCGGTCGTCGCGGGCAAGCCGAATTTGGCCGTGATGACCGAGATTGACCTGCAAGCGTTGGCGGAGCGGTTCAGGTTTCAGAAGATCGTGTTTGAAGTTGCCCGAGATGTCTATGACCAGATAAAGCCAACGTGGAAAGGCACAAAGGAAAATCTGCTCGCCCAGGTGATCCGGCTGGTGGAGAAGTTCATCACGTCACCGCGGCTCGAAATCAATCCGCCGTTGTTCTATCGGGACGAGATGAAGCGCCGCGTGATGCTCACGTTGAACATGGGGCGCATCGTGCAGCACGTATTCGAGCAAATCCGGTTTGGCAACACCGTGACGCTTGAACCTGTGTTCGACAGCAACCGGCCCATCCGTTCAACGGCGGACATGCTGCCGTGGTTCACCGGCAAGCCGGTGGTTGCGGCGACTCGTTCGCATATCAACTTGTGCGTGGCGGACTCGACCTGGGAAGCGCAAGCGGCCTACGAACTCGACCACAACAAAGCCGTCGCAGCATGGTCGAAGAACGATCACCTGGGTTTTGAGATTGCCTACATCTTCGCCGGAGTATTCCACAAGTTCCGGCCTGATTACCTGATTCGTTTGGCGAAAAGGACAAACTTCGTTTTAGAGACGAAGGGACAGAACACACCGCAGGACGAAACCAAGCGCCGTTACCTCGACGAGTGGGTGCAGGCCGTGAATGCACACGGCGGTTTTGGGAAATGGGAAGCAGGCGTTTGCCTGAATCCGTCCGACTTGCCGACGAAGATTCACGAAGCCGCGAAGGGTTAGCGTTTGCTGCTAGGCCAGCGTAGCGCGTCACAAGCGGCTTGTGGCGAGACGTGACAACGCACAGGACTTCCAGTCCCAGAGCGTCTTTTTGCGGCGCAACGATTTACGCGAAACCGTCTGTGCCACTATTTGTGCCACTTTTGCCTCTGAAATCTAACGGCCTTTTAAAACGGGAAAAACGCGCATTTTAGCCAATGGTTACAGGGTAAATATCACATCGAATGAAACGCGGTAAAACACGGTAAAACCGCTCTTGGTAGGATTTTAAGTCCTGTGCGTCTGCCATTTCGCCATACCGGCTGGCCCGCGCTTGTTTGCAACGCGCCGAAAAGTTAAAGACTCCGCCGCTGGATGAAAAGTTTTAACTTTGCGCCTTCTCCCTGTCAGTCGCCCTTTGACGGTATCGCTAAAACGACAATGACTTCCTCAGAAGGTCTCTCTTCTTGATACAAAACCGGGAGGCAAGGAGAAGTTGAGCGTGAATGAAATCTCCGAGCGCTTGAACGTGTCCCAATACAATGTTTCCAAGCATCTGCGGGTCATGGGCGAGGCCGGCCTTTTGGAATCAAAGGATTGGGGCAAGCACCGACACCATGACGTGGCGAAGAATCCAAAGTCAGCAGTCGCCAAAGACAAAATCCTCGACCTCGATTGCCGCACGTTTCGTCTCGATCAACTGCCGAAACAACCTCGTTTCAAATTTAGCGAATCATTTTGAATAAAGGAGTTGAAGCCGCGCGTCCTTATATGCATATTATGTAAATATGTTCATGTGTAGTGTCAGTTGTCGCGAGGTGGGAGTTTATCGTCCGGCCATGATATTTCCGTGCCGTGCAGGAGATTCCTTCTGATGCAAGGCGGCTTTTTTCACATCCAAACCAGAACACACAAACCACTGTCAACGTTATGAAATTAATCAAATCCAAACCTGACCCGGCTACAACCAGAAAGGATCTCACCAAATACTTTATGGTTACAGTCATGGCTGGCATACTGGCGGCGGGGACGCTCCGGCTGCAAGCTCAGCCAATCACAGTCCCGAACTTTTCGTTTGAGTCACCGTCCGGCGTGGGCTTTCCTTTCGGCACCAATCCCAGTGTTGACTCCTGGGTGAAAATACCGGAACCGGCGTTCTACACACCCGCATTTGGCGGATTCGGAATTTCCTGGAATGAAACGGCCGGCGTATTTGTGGATACCAACCCCTACCTGAATCACGATGGGACTCAGTGTGGATACATACTCGCGGTTCCGCAGGTGACATTATTTCAGGACTACAACTCATCACCCACGCACGATTTCAACGCCACGTTTGAAGTTGGCAAGGCTTACAACCTGACGGTCGGAATCTTCGGGAAACCCAGCTTGGCACCAGCCTCCACCTTGCAACTTAGTTTGTATTACCTGGATGGCTTGGGCAACAAGGTGACCGTAGGCTCGACCACTGTTACCTACAGTGCGGCGGCTTTCCCCATCACTCCGTCCCTCAACCTCATTGATTACCAGGTGAATGTTCCGATAGTGCAGGCAGCCGATGCCTGGGCCGGCCAGCATATCGGCATCCAATTGGAGTCCACCATCCCCATCGAAGCAACTTCGTTTGGAAACTGGGACTTCGACAACGTCCGTCTGATATCCGAAGTTCCAGAGCCGAATTCGTTGAGTCTGCTAGCCCTTGGGTTTGGCGGGTTGTTGCTGGCGCGAGCACGTTCACGCCGGCGGTCGTGACCTTCGCGCCTCATGAAGAGGCAATCGCCATGTTCGACCGAAGAAAGAAATCCGTATTTCAGTTTGATCGCAAGTTGAACTGGCTCCTGATCGCAATCGTCATGGCAGTTTCGCCGGCCTGGTTTGGCGCACTCCAAGCCGGGCCAATTGCCGTGCCCAACGCGTCGTTCGAGTCGCCGGTGACCCTTTCTGAAAGTGTGACCATTGATTCCTGGCAAAAGACTCCAAAGCCCGACTCGTGGGATGAAAACAGTTCAGGCGCTTGGACCAACCTTACAGGCATATTTCAAAACACGCCGCCAGGCAATTCCGACCACATTGACAATTGCGACGGCAATCAAGCGGCCTGGTTGTTCGCAGATCCGGGAGTTGGCTTGTTCCAGGATTACGACTCAATGGACTCGAACGATCCGTCACCAACGCACGCCTTCGATGTGAAGTTTGAAGCCGGCAAGTCGTATCAACTTGCCGTCGGAGTCATCGGCGGCGGCTACAGTATGCTGCCGGACGTGCCGCTCGAAGCCAGCCTGTATTACCGCGACCCAGCGAGCAATAAAGTGATCGTTGCTGCAACCACCATCACCTATTCCACGGCCGTTTTCAGCAATCGCACGCACCTGATTGATTTCGAGGTCAATGTTCCGACGGTAAAAGCCGGCGATGCTTGGGCCGGGCAGCACATCGGCATACAAATGTTGTCCACCGTTGACACCAATCTGATGGGCGGATACTGGGACTTGGACAACGTCCGTCTGTCTTCAGTCCTCGCACCCGCACTGTTGAGTCCGGTTCGAACCAACGGCCAGTTCCAATTCACGCTGCAAAGCGAACCGGGATATGCGTTTGAGATTCTTACCGCCACAAACCTCTCCCTTTCATTGTCAAATTGGACCAGCCTTGGCACGGTGACCAATGTCACGGGCGCGATTCCCTTCATTGACACGTCCACGGACTTCAACCAGCGTTTCTACCAGGCGCGGCAGTTGCCGTAGGCTTGATGTCGGTGTCAGGACGCGTGAACCTTCTTCGCGTGAAGAAGTAAAAAACAATTTGCTATCAATCTCAGTGCGGGCTAGAGCAAAGGTAGATGACCTGTTCGCCTCCGTCCCGCCGGGGCTTCACACTCATTGAATTACTTGTCGTGGTCGCCATCGTGGCGATTCTCGCGGCATTGTTGCTCCCCGCGCTGGCGTCGGCGCGAGAGAAGGGCCGGAGAACCGTTTGTCTGTCGAACCTGCGACAGTTGGGCATCGCCATCCAAGGGTATGCAAATGAAAATGACGGCAAAATGCCTTACGGCCCAAAAGCTCCGCCATTCACGAACCCTGGGGATTTTTATCCTGCCACGGGTGCGCCGACCAGCTTGCTCTCGCTTCAGGATGGCGCTCCGGTTGGTTTGGGTCTGCTTTTGAAACAGTATTTGTCCGCTCAGCCCAAAGTCTTATTCTGTCCGGGTAGCGATCAACCAATAGACGCTGACGCCGAACTCGCGAAAGTTGGCACCTATCAAGCGCAAGGCAGCTACTACTACCGGCACGGGGGAAACACCCAATTGTTCGACAACCCCGGCGCAGACAGCGCGCCGCCCGACCATATCCAACTCGACAACCTGGGCAACAACCGCAACGGTTTTCCGATCCGCGCTCTGGCCATTGACACCTTGTTCCTTTGTCCGCCCGAATTGGCGCCGTTCAATGTCAAGCCGCGCACTCATCATCGGCAGAAGGTCGCGGACATTCTGTTTTCAGATGGACACGCCGCTTCGCGACGCAACGCGGACGCGAGATTCACGGTGGATTTGCGCGACTACGCCGAGATTCGCGACGCCTTCAACAAAATACTTAAGGTTCTGGAACAGGCCGACACTGAGCCTTGAGAGCAAGTATTCCTAGCGCAACCGGTCCACGTTGATCTTTTGCAAATCACTCACGCCGATTTCGAGCAGGGTGGCGTTGTGATAAAGTTCCAGATTGTTTTTAACGGCGATGACTCCGGCCGCTTCGCGCTGGTGATCAAGTTCCTGAATTGAAAGGACATCCAGTGCCACGGGATCGCGGCTGAAACAGAGTTGATTCAGGATGGCTGAGTAATGAAGCAGGCCACGTTCGCCACCTTGATACTGGCAAATCAAGGCGTCGGTAATGTTTAGCACCACGCGGTCGCCGAGCATCCGCAGCGCAAAAATTTCCGGCACGGCGGCGGCCAGCCGTTGGTCATCCGTCTCGAAGCGCAGGGTGTTGTCAACACTGCCCACCGCCAAGCCGTACAGATGGCCGGAAACACCGGCGTTATTATGATTCAATAGCGGTGTGAGGCTGATGATTTTTGTGATTTCGCGGCTGACCAGTTTGGACACAAACGATTTGCGCCCGACGCCTTCGCCTTTTTTCTCGAACTCCAGATCGCCCCAGATCAGATTACCGATAAACGCGGTTTCGTAAAAAGTCTTTTCATCGTAGCCCGCGTCGGCGCTTCCTTCCACACGAATACCGTAACGTTTGGCCAGGTCAAAGAAACCGGCGAGCCGCAAGTCCGCCGAATGTTTATCCCAGACGATAATGTTTTTGGCGGGGATGCCCGCCTTCAACAACCCGTACACGACTGCGGCCACGACCGCCGGTCGCGTGCCGCTGTTGGGGCCGGGAGCGGAGAAGACCTTGATTCCGACCACGTCCTGGGTGGAAACGAGGCTGCGCCAGGCGGCTGCGACAGTCGTCTTGCCGGTCAGGTTTGTAATGGCGCGATCAACGAGCGGCTGAATTTTTTCCGGGCGCGGACGGAACGCCTCGGTGGCGTCCGCGTCTTGAACGATCACCACGCGGGCCGACGCGAGCGCGGTGACAGCCGGAGCAGACGGGATTTTAACCGGCGCTTGTCCGGCTGCCCTCAGCGGCAGGCTCAAACAGAGCGCCCACCAAATCCAACATAATTTAGCCGCGTTGACCGGTGCGTTTCTTGACACGTTCTGGTGTGAATGTTACCACCGTCTTTGATGCTGACCAACAAAAAGCGGGTCGTGAGTTGTCTAAATCTTTTCCTGACGGTTTTCGGGATTGTTTTTGTGGCTGGATGCACTCGGCCGGGACCGCGCGCGTTGTTGGAGGGGAAAAAGTTGATTGAGGAGAGAAAATTTGCTCCCGCCGTCGAACACCTCAAAGCGGCCATAAAGTTAATCGGCACAAATGCGCTGGCTTGGAACTATCTTGGGCTGGCTTATCACGGCGCCGGGCAGGCAACCAATGCAATGCTGGCCTACCAGAAGGCGCTCGCGTTGAACCACAATCTGGTGGAAGTCCACTACAACCTCGGCTGTCTGTTGCTTGACCAAAATAAACCGGACGCGGCCAAATCGGAGTNNCCCACTTACACCTTGCGCCAACCGAACTCGCCCGACGGCTGGCTGAAGCTCGGCGCGGCGCAATTGCGCAACCGCGAACTGGGCGCGGCTGAAAAAAGTTTCAACGCGGCGCTAAAACTGAGCGCACAAAACCCGGAAGCCTTGAACGATATGGGGGTCATTGAACTCCACAAGAGTCAGCCGCGCGAAGCGGCGCAAAATTTCAGCGCGGCCTTGAAGCACTCGCCGGATTATCGCCCCGCCTTGCTCAACCTCGCGGTGGTTTCGCACCAATACTTGAACGCGCGCCCGTTCGCGCTCCAAAAATACCGGGAGTATCTGGAGTTGAAACCACGACCGGCCAACTGGGAAGCCGTCAACGTCACGGCCAACGTGCTTGAACAGCAACTCACCCCGGCCAAACCGTCTTTGACAACCAATCCGGTGTCACCAGCCGGCCCGGCCACGAACCTGATTCCGAAACCGGCTGACACTCCACCGCGTGTCGCCTCAACCAACCTGCCCAAGACCGAGCCGGCGATGAACCCACTACCTGTCGCCACGCCTCCGAAAACCAATCCACCGTTTGTCATCGCCAACAATACATCTCCGCCCAAACTGACGGAGACGCCGGTCAAAGTCGAAGTGGTTAGAGTGCAAGATGGCCCGGTTGTGAAACCGGCGCAGGATGTTGTTGCTGCGCCGCCGCCCGCTGCCAGACCCGCACCCGAACCGGTCACCACCACGAAACCGGCAACCGCGCCCGCAACCGAAACCAAAGTCGAGAAGCGCGGATTTCTCCAACGGATAAGCCCCGCCAATTTATTTCGCCGCGAAACTAAAACCACACCCATCGTCACTCCGTTAAACTCAACGGCCGGTTCTCCTCCTCCCGGGCCGGTTGAGGTTGCTGCGACAACGTCGAAACCGGAGATGTTGCCGGCGGGCGCGGCGACCGAGCCGTCGTCGGCATCACCGCCGGTGTTCAACCGTTACGTTTATCGTTCACCGGTCAAACCAGCGGCGGGCAACCGCAGTGAAGCGGATGTTTCTTTTGCGCAAGGCGTGCAGGCGCAACGCGATCATCGTCCGGCGGCAGCGGTGACGGCGTATCGCGCCGCTACGAAGGCTGACCCGGGGTTTTTTGAGGCGCAGTACAATCTGGGGTTGGCGGCGTTCGAAGCCGGGGAGTTGCCGCAATCGTTGCTCGCTTATGAACAGGCGCTGGCCGTAACGCCCGATTCAGCGAACGCGCGTTACAATTTTGCCCTCGCGCTCAAGGAGGCCAATTACCCGCTGGACGCGGTGCAAGAACTGGAGAAACTCCTGACGGCGCATCCGGAGGAGGCCCGCGCCCATTTGTCGCTGGCCAACCTGTACGCCCAACAACTCAATCAACCTTCGTTGGCCCGCCCACATTACCTGAAAGTGCTGGCCATCGATCCGCGTCACCCGCAAGCGACGGCCATTCGTTATTGGCTGGCGGCGAATCCCCAATGAGGTCGAAGGGACGGTCGTTAACCAGTGATAAATGTTGCTGGTAATTGGCAGGGAAGCCGCTAGCATCATCAGTGTTGCGAAGACAAAATTAAGGAACAATGAACGCAGGCAATAAACTTCCCGTGAATTGGTTTGACCTGGCAGTCGTGGCCCTCCTGGTGGTTGGAGTCTTCCGCGGGCGCAAACGGGGCATGTCTCAGGAGTTGGTGGATTTGATTCAGTGGATTGCCATCATTTTCGGCGGCGCGTTTCTCTACCTGCCCATTGGACAAATGTTCGCGCAGCTTACGTCCTCCGGAATGTTATTTTCCTACGTCTTTGTCTATGTATGGATCGCGGTGGCCACAAAAATCCTTTTCGTCATCATCAAACAAAGTGTGGGGGCCAGGCTGGTTGGGAGTGATCTATTCGGCGGCGCGGAATATTACCTGGCAATGGGAGCGGGCCTGCTGCGATTTGGCTGCATGTTGTTAATGTCGTTGGCGTTGCTTAACGCGCGCTATTTCAGCCCGGCAGAAACTTNNTGTTGATAAGATGGAAAAGGAAGTCTATGGCAGCAATTTCTTTCCCGGCCTCAACGCGTTGCAAGGGGATGTTTTTGAGAATTCTCTGTCCGGCAGTTTTGTGAAAAAACAGCTCGAATTTATGCTGATCAAGCCGACCGCGCCAAGGCAAGGTGGATTTAAACTGAAAGAATTCACCCCTTCGTGACGAATTGATTGCGGCCGGGTGATCGGTCGCTTCCCCCCAATGGCCGGCCTGTTTTCCTCCGCGACCCTCGAACAAGTCCGCTCCGCCAGTGACATTGTTGACGTGATCGGATCGTATGTGCCGCTCAAACGCGCCGGGGCGAACTTCGTGGCCCTCTGCCCGTTTCACCGGGAGAAGTCCCCCAGCTTCAACGTCAATCCGCACAAGCAGATTTTTCACTGCTTCGGCTGCCACAAGGGCGGNNCTTCCACTGCTTTGGCTGCCACAAAGGCGGCGACGTGTTCACCTTCGTCAAGGAGTTCGAGAGCATCGATTTTCCGGAAGCGGTGAAGCGGTTGGCGGATCGCGCCAAGATTCCACTGGATTTCGAAAAAGGCCCCGGCCAGCAACAATCCCGCCACCTCAAGGAAACGTTGCTGCAAATCCACGAACAGATCACGCAACGCTGGCAGCACGCGCTGGCCAATGATGCCGCTGGACAGATTGCCCGCGACTATCTGGCCAAACGCGGCTTATCTGAGGAAGCGATCAGATTATTTCGCCTCGGCTACGCGCCCGAAGCTTGGGACGACACCGTGAACTGGGCCAGGAGCAAGGATTACGAGTTGCCCGTGGTGGAACAGGCCGGGCTGATTTTGCGCAAAGAGGGAACGGACCGCTATTACGACCGGTTCCGAGGACGGTTGATTTTCCCAATCTGCGACGAGCAGGGGAGAGTTATTGGGTTTAGCGGGCGGGTGTTGTCCGGCGATGAAAAAGCCGCCAAGTACGTAAACTCGCCGGAGACACCGATCTTCACCAAAGGTAAAGTATTCTTCGGCCTCGACAAATCAAAGCGTGCGATTCTCGATGCGGGCTTTGCCATCATCTGCGAAGGTCAACTCGATCTCATCGCCTGTTTCATGGCCGGCATCAAGAACATCGTCGCGCCGCAAGGGACGGCCTTGACCGCCGATCACACGCGCATTCTCAAACGGTACGTTGAGGAAGTGGTGCTCTGTTTTGACTCTGACAACGCCGGCCAGGCGGCCGCTGTCCGTTCGCTGGACAGTCTGCTCGCCTCCGATCTGGCCATTCGGGTGGTCACCGTGCCGGCACCGCATGATCCGGACAGTTTCATCAAGGAATCCGGGGGAACGGCATTTCAACAGTTGATCGAGAAGGCGGAAGGTTTTTTTGATTTTTATTTGAACCAGCTTTGCGCCACCCACGACGTGGCGACGGACAAAGGACGGCACGCCGTGGTAAAGCACATGGCGGAAGCCGTCCACAAAACGAATAACCAGGTGTTGACGGACAAATACGCGCAGAAAGCTGCGCTTCGTCTGGCCGTTTCGCCCGAGTCCGTGCGGGCCGAATTCAAAAAAATATCGCGTCCCACGTTGGCCACCGAAGAGCCGGATGAAACTCCGGCGGCCGACGAAGCAACGCCAAGACCTTCATTGCAGGAATTTTGGTTGTTGAAGCTGCTGTTGCTTTCCGATGAACACATTGATTGGGTGGCGGCCCATTTGAATCTGAATTGGGTGTCGCACCCGGTGGTACGACAGATTGTGTCAACGCGGTTAACGGCGCATCGCCAGCACACCTGGCAGGGGGTGGCCGCTTTGCTGGCGGAGCTGGAAAGCGAAGCGGCTCGCAGTTTGGTCACCGAAGCTTCAACTGACGAACGCCCGATTCCAGATCCGGAAAAGACGCTTAAAGGCGACGGGAATATTAAGGGCACTTTGTTCAATTTGCGAGAAGCCCATATAAAACGAGAACTGGCTTTTTTGAAGCGCGATTTAGACAAAGTTGATTTGCCTGAAGCGGAGCGGCTTGATTTGTTGCGCCGTCAACTCGAGTTGGGGCAATTGAAGCAACAACCGTTGTTGCCTTTGGCCGGCCCAAGTGCGACTACGGTTGCCAATTAGAGTGATTGCGAAAAGATCCTGCCGGCGCGGATCAAGTTCACCGCTTCCGAAACCTGCGCCAAATCACAAAAACAGAGACGAGTCCGCTATAGATGGCAACGAAACACCAATCCGCAGGACCAGAATGTCCCAAGGATTCTATGCCCGACACCCGCTCGAACCAATCCCAAAATGGCCCGAGGAGAAAAGTCACGACGAACGCCACCGGCAAAGCCAACATGGATGCGAGCAGGTATGGAACGATAGCGGACATCAATACAGACTTACGAAGTGCGCGACCGCTGCCCGGTTTCGCTTCACTCCTCCGATGTGGTTAAACATGCGACTTCATTTTCCCAGCGCTTCTGCCACGGCTGCACCTATCATAGTTCCGTAATAGCCCATTGTGCCCACAACTCCGACCGCTTCTCCTGTTTCGCGATCAACCATCTTGCCGCTCTGCTGCTTCTGGAAGTCTGCTTCAGACAACTTGAAAGTCTGGCAACCCACACAAGTGCTCAGGACGACTCCAGTAAGCAGCCCGCTAATCAGGCGGCGATTCGCTCGGTCGCTTTTGTTATGCGTCGGGCTTGTGGGCACTCTTTCGTAGTTTGGTAGATTTTCGTATTGCAACTCCGAGGACAATTAGACCGGCAACAAGAGGCACCAACGCAACCACGAAAGCATCTTGCCCGTAATGCGTGAATTTGTCCTTATGATCTACCACGGCGCCCGTCCGGAAATACTCAAACAACACGGGCGTACCAAAGCAAAGAAACAGAATACCGCAGCAGTAGAGTGTCCAAGGATGCTTGATCTTGGGCGGAAGCGGTGCGGCATGGCGGTGGTTCTTGGGAGCGCAATTGTTCGGTTTCATATCTCACAAGACAGGAAACAATATCGCGGCAACAGCAATGCACCAGCCGAGAATGGCAAGCCACCGCTGCGACGAGACAAGAAACGGACTGCCAAAGAAAAGAAAAACCCAAGCGACAAATGCCAAGATGCCAACCACGAGAAATGGTCCCGTCTCTTGCCGTGCGTGACGGCCAGCAAGCTGCATCGCGATCAGGTAACTGCCGAGCAGCAACTCTGATATAATCAGAACCCATCGCCAGAAAAGTGATGCCATTTGAGAGCGCGCAACCATGGCAGCTAACCTTTAGCCTGAATATTTCATAGGTC
>PLJQ01000496.1 GCA_003140275.1 Limisphaerales bacterium | reverse complement strand
AGCCCGCAAAGCGGGCAGCTCTTGTGTTGTTCTAATTCGCTGCACCTTGCACGGATCTTCAATCCCGAAGGGATTGTGTCCTCCAGCCCAGGGTTGCGAGGAACGAGCTACCCTGGGTGAAGGCTGGCCCCATTTTCAACCCCAAACGGGGTTGTGCCGCAAGCGCCGCCGTGCCTCAACCCCGTTGGGGTTGTTTGGCTGCGTTTCTGCAACCAACTGCGAGACGCAAGTGCCTTTTTCTTAATCTTAATCTTGCTCTTAATCTTAATCTCTGGCGGTTCGGGAGAAGGAAGGGGGAGATTAAGATTAAGATTAAGAGCAAGACTGAGATCGGATCTGAAAGGAACGTCCCCTCTTCTACATCCGCCCTATCTCCTCTCGCAGTTCGTGCAAATCAGGATCCGTTGACGCCATTCGCTTAATCGTTCCGGAACCTACCAGGGAGACCGATTTCTTAAGCCACGCGCGCGCTTCCTCGAGATTTCCCATTTGGCACGAATAACAGGCGAGGTTATAAGGCATGACATAATCCTCTGGAAATCGATCCACTACGGGAATGAGAACGTCGTAGGCCTCGCGCGTCCGCTTCAATTCGTGCAGGGCGTAGGCCAGGTGAATCCAGCCAAACGGAGTTTCGGGAAGAACTTGGCAGAGCAGTTGGGCCGTTTCCGCCGCCGGCTCCCATTGCTTGCCTTTCTCATATAAGTGATACCTGACACGAAGCACCTCCGGGTGAGTTCGCACTTCCGCTGAAAGCCCTTCCAGCTCCTGTTCGGCCTCCACGACGTTCCCCAAACCCAGCCAGCCCTCTGCGGCATTCAGGTGATGAATATCAGGCGGTTCTAATGCTTTGCTCATGCGCTTATTTTGGCGAACGGTTTCACCATTCTGGTCCGAGAGGGACCAACCTACCCATCATTCCCGAGGATCATGCCCTTAACCACGCCGGTGCGCACGAGAATATATTGCGAGAGAACCCAAAATCCCAAAACACGCTTGCCTCCCGAACCTGCTTCAAGACAATTCTGGTTATGAACCGTCTATATCCTGTATTTCTGCGTATCAGCATCCTATTGTGTTTTGGCTTCGCGATGGGGCCGGCACAGGCACCTGCGCAGGATACCAACGCCGCCTGGCTCGCTGAGCACTACACCAAGTATGAGCATCGAATACCCATGCGCGATGGTGTGCGCTTGTTTACTCGTGTTTATATGCCCAAGGACGACTCGCAGCCTTGGCCAATTCTGCTCACTCGAACTCCTTACGCCCTTAAGCCCTATGGTGATGATAACTACAGCGAGCCGGGCGGCTCCTTCGCTACCCTGGCTGACGACCAGTTCATCCTTGTCACCCAGGATGTCCGCGGCAGATATGGTTCCGAAGGCCAATACGAACACGTCCGGCCTTTCAATCCCGCTAAAGGTCCAAAGGACTCTGACGAAAGCTCCGATGCCTATGACACCATCGACTGGTTGGTGAAGAATGTTCCAAATAACAACGGCAAAGTTGGAATGTTCGGCATCTCTTATCCCGGCTTCTATACCTCGATGGGCATGATCGATTCGCATCCCGCTCTCAAGGCCGCTTCGCCTCAGGCTCCAATCTCCGATTGGTTCATGGGTGACGATCTCCATCACAACGGCGCGTTCTTTCTCTCGCAAAACTTCGGCTTTATGTACTGGTTCGAGCAGAAATCCGACGATCCCTTGCACGATGGCGGCCGGCATTTCGTCTTCAACAATCCCGACGGCTACGACTTCTACCTGCGAATGGGGTCGCTTGCGAATTCGGACACGCTGCTCTTCAAACGCGCGATCCCGGCGTGGACCGAGTTCCTCGCGCATCCGGACTATGACGCCTTCTGGCAGGCGCGAAACATCCGGCCACACTTGAAGAACATCCGCTGCGCGGTGATGACGGTGGGCGGTTGGTTCGATGGTGAAGACTTGTTTGGCACGCTGGAAACGTATCGCTGGACTGAACGCCTGAATCCCGGCATCACCAATCTGCTCGTCATGGGACCGTGGGCGCACGGCGATTGGGGGCGCAAGGATGGCGACAAGCTGGGTAGCGTGCAGTTTCGCGCGAAGACCGCCGTGTTTTATCGCGAACACATCGAACTGCCGTTTTTCCGGAAATTCCTGAAAGGCGGCACCAATGACCCGTTGCCCGAAGCCTACATGTTCCAGACCGGCACGGAGCAGTGGCGTCGCTTCGACGCGTGGCCGCCGGGCGGCGTGCGGGAGCAAACGCTCTTCTTCCACCCCGGCGGAAAACTCGACTTCGCGCCTCCGTCGGAAGGCGCGGCGGCATTCGATGAATATGTGAGTGATCCCGCCAAGCCCGTGCCGTTCACGCTCGAAGTGACGACCGACTATCCGCGCAGCTATCCGCTGCAGGACCAGCGTTTCGCCGCGTCCCGTCCCGACGTGCTCGTTTACGAAACGGAACCCCTGGAGGAAGACCTCTCGTTTGCGGGCCCGCTCAAAGCCGTGCTGCACGTTGCCACCACCGGCACCGACGCCGATTGGGTGGTGATGTTGGTCGACGTTTACGACCCGGACTTCCCGAATCCGGAACCGAATCCCGCTTCTGTCGTCATGGGCGGTTATCAGCAACTCGTTCGCGGCGACGTCATGCGGGCACGTTTCCGAAACAGCTTTGAAAAGCCCGAGGCGATGGCACCGGGCGAAGTGACGAAGATTGAGTTCACCATGCCGGATGTATGCCACACGTTCCGCCGCGGTCACCGAGTGATGGTGCATGTGCAAAGCTCGTGGTTTCCGCTCGTGGACCGCAACCCGCAGACCTTCGTGAACATCGCCACCGCGAAGCCGGAAGATTTCCGCAAGGCGACGCAACGCGTCTATCGCACGAGCAACGCCGCGTCGGCGCTGACCGTGCAAGTGCTGCCCGCAGCCAGGCCGTGAACGGCTTTCTCAGGCAACCAAAATCCGTAGAGGTGCGCCACCTGAACAGTCCCTCAACTCTCAACCACCAACCATCAACCTTCAGTTTGGTTGCGCTTCGACGATGCGATGAAGGCGTGGGTCGAATTGCGTTAATCCGATTTCCGTGTGTGGTCAACTAATCGAAGCAATGACTGGAATTTTCAAATTCGAATCATCGACAAGTCTCTTTGCTTCGGCGACAGCAGCCGATGGAACTATGATATTACGGACGCGGCCCATCACAGGCGTTCGCTCAAGTTGCGAGTAGTATTTGCAGTGATCCACAATCTTGGGATTGCCGAGCGACGGATACGTGAGTTCCCTTTGGAAGAATGCTTCCTGTGCGACAAGCTGCTCTTTTTCCGTTTGGGTAAGATCTCGAAATGGCCAGTGATCATTGAGCGCGAAGTTTTCAATAATTCTCCACTCCCGTTGCCGATAATAATGCAAGTCATCCGTGTATTTGGGGTTTTCAGTTGGTAACAAAAGACTTTGGATCGCCACGGGAATGAAGCACAACTGTTCGAGGGAACGCGGACCGCCAGTTATACTATTGATAGCCTCTTGGACTGCTGGCAGATTTGAAAGACACCCTTGAATTCCATTTTTGTGCTCACGGAGTCGATTTAGTAGCTGGCCTACCTGATCAAGCCCCGATACAAGTGCAGTTCCGACCCCGTGAAAACCTTTGGCGGCATCTGAACAGCTTGGAACGTAAAAGACAGGTATGCCACCAAGTTCCCTCAGTCCATTGATCGAAAACTCAAGCGCAAACTTCCCGAATTCCTCCGCGTGATTCGAAAGATCCGTCGGCGCAAGCTCTGTGAAACAAATCCGTTTTTGGAGAAAACACAACCGTTCGCCACCAGGCTGCCCCCAGCAAATTACTTCAGGAGTTAGAAGAAGGCCGAACTTGAGCATTGATGACAGCGCGTTAAGACCCGGCAAAACACTCGGGTTATCCTTCTGTAGTCGAGGAAAGCTGTGGTAGAAAAATCGTTCAGCTGGTGCGGCGTTCATGCTGCCTTCGAGTTTAGGTCCGATTTCTGTAGCGTGGGTTAGTCTGCGCGAGTTCGTTTTGCCCAGGTGAAACCAATTTCATTCAGGACACGCTCACGCTCAGGGTCGAGCTTTCCTTGCTTCCAAAATAGACGCTGATTGCCAACCCAATTCGCGAGTTTTGGGTTCTCCGGCCACTTGGGGGGAATATTGCAGTTACCGTGGGCAGTTTTGTAACGCACCAACTCATCAAATCTCGTTTTCCAACTGGTCGACGCCCACGCGAAGCCGATCGCTTCGAGTTTTGTGATTCGTTCAACCGGAAGGACTCCCTTGTTGCGTTGCGTCCGCATAGAATTCACGAAACGCGCCAGTTTGCCGTTTGAGTCACCGGAGGGGACATCGCAGTGCCCGTGCTCTTCTTTGTAATCAACCAGTTCCTGTAAAGTTTGCTCCCAAGTTCCGCGCGGATGAATCTCCCATGTGAAATTCAACTGGTCGAGTAACGCGATTTGTTCCGGGCTCAATTCCTGACCCTTTCGACGTTGCCGTTGAGCAACCACCCATCTCACAAGCTTCATGTCCTCTTTCCAGCGCTGTGGAACGTCAGCATCTCCATGCTTGGCGCGATATTGTTTAAGGCGCTCATACATCTCTTGCCACTTAATTTCGAAGGTTTGCGCGCCCCACTCGAACTTTTCCGAATCCAGCAGAGCCTTGCGGTCAGCGCGTAACTTTCCAGCCGTCTGCTGGGCACGCTGGTTGTTTACCCAGCTTGCTAGTTTACTTTCTTTGCCCTGCTCCAAAGCAACCTCAGAATGCCCGTGCTTTGCAACGAACTCCTTTAATTCCTCAAAGTTCTCATCCCACTTTTCTTCACGGGCATCCCATCGGAAACCGAGATTGTCCAAAAGTTCAGTCTGTTTCTGTGTGAGAGGACCATCTTTACTCTTTCCTCGTTGTCGCTGTCGTTGAATCCAAACCCAATTAAAAAGTTGTGGGTCGTGATGTTTCCGCGTTACGTTTGGATTGCCGTGTCGGCGAGTGTATTCCTCCAATGCGCGATAGGACTGCATCCATGTCTCATCTTTCTTCGTCTCCTGCCAATTCGAATCAAATCCGATTTCATTCAATCTCCGAATTCGATCCTCGCTTAACATGCCCTTCTTTACATGCATCCGTTGGGCACTAACCCAACTGGCAAGAGAACGGTCTTCTTCCCAAGCTGTTTCGACATTGCAGTGGCCAAAACGCTCCCTAAACGAAAGAAGTTTGCCAAAGTATTCATCCCAAGAGGAATAGAGGTTTTCCAAACATCGTGTCGTCACTGCCACACGTAGCGTTTCCAAAGCAAGACGCGGGCCGCCGAAATCTATGCGGTCTGCAAACCGGTTGTCGTCGAATCCTTTCCCGCGTCCCTTTTCTTCGCCGATTTGGCGGATTAGTTCCGCCAGAATATCATCCTGTTCTTGAAGGGAATTGAGAACATCCCATACTTCATCATAATTAGTGCGGCTCACCGCATTTTCCACGGTTTCACCGGCTTCCAGTTCGACATAGAGCGGGATGAGAACATACCCGACAGACTTGCCCGGCGCCCGGCGCATGGCGCGCCCGGTGGCTTGCACAATGTCCACACGACTGCGCCTTGGCGACAGAAACGCGACCATATTCACGGCGGGAACGTCCACGCCTTCAGTCAAGCAGCGGGCATTGGACATGACGGCGCGGGCTGCCGCCCGGAAGTCGCGCATTTCGCGTTCGCGGCGCGCGGTCGGCATCGTGCCGTTGACGTGGAAGGTCTCAAATTCCGACAGGTGACTGCGAACCCCTTCGCTACCATCAGCAACGAACGAGGCGGCTGATTGTACTGTCTTGTGAAAAGTGAACACCTTGCTTGCCCCGTATTTCCCGATGGCGTCGCGCAGGGCGATCTGGTTGGCGACCTGCCGGGCACGCACGGCGTCGCCGTTCACCACGACCTCGCTCCGGCTCAAAAGCTCGTTCGTCACCATCTCGGAAGTGATGACTGAGATGATGACTTTGTAGCCACAGATGATGCCGCGTCGCGCCGCCTCGGCAAAAGTCAGGCGATACGCCTGCGGCCCGTAAACATCAGGTCGGTCCATCGAGAAGACCAGTTGCGCTTCGCCTTCGCGGTCCTGTTGGTGCGGGTTGTAGTGGCGCGGCGTGGCGGTGAGGAACAGGCGTTTGCGAATGGGCAAGTTGGTATCCTCGAGAGCGAAGGCGTAGTTGCGCCCTTCGCGCCCTGCGGTTTTGTGCGCCTCGTCGAATACGCCCAAGTCGAATGCCTCACCCGTTTTCAAAGCCGCACCGACCACTTGCGCCGACTGGTAGGTGGAGAAGATAATTTTCGTGCCGTCGAAGGGAGCGTCGAGGAAGTCGCGCACACTGGCGGTATCGGTGGAGACTTGGAAATCGAGGTCAGACTGCGCCGTGGCAATCGCATCAATACCTTCCTTGACTGTCGGGTCGGAGCAGACGCAGTGATAAGCGAGACAGGGCAGGCTCGTTTCACGCAGCCACTCGTGGAGTGTCTGACGCAGCAAAGCGAGAGACGGTACGAGGACAAGAACCCGTGAGGCTTGAATCCGCTCGGTAATCCAGAGCGCAACGAGCGTCTTCCCTGTGCCACACGCCATGATGGCGGAAACGCGGTCGTACGTTTTTAGCGCAGGGAGCAAGGCGTTCAAAGCTTCTGTCTGGTGGGGCTGGGGTTGCTTTTTGGGCGGTGTGAATGCCGCGTCTGCCAGCCATGCTTCGATGGCGTGAAAGTCATCTGCCTCCAACCGGTCCAAGTCAGAACCACGAATACAAAAGAAGCCCTGCCGTTCGTTTAGGACTGATGCCACCTCATCGCAATTTGTGATGAGGACACGGCTACGGACGCGCGGGCTGTCCGCCAAGCCCATGAACGTGGACAACTCGCGCCATGTCAGCGCGGGCCGGCTCGTGCGGAACTTCACTTGGTAAGCGTTAAAGTTTCCGAGAAGCGTTTGGAACACGCCGTCCACGCCGTAGTCCCGCTGCCCAAGGCCGAGGGTTTGGAGAACGTGCGTCGGAGCGGAAGCGAGCGGCCAAACAATCGCCGCGTCGTGCTTACGCTGTGTTGCCAAGTATGCCTCCGCAAAGACCTCAAAAGCACTGCCGCGTGACTGCTCATCTGGCAACGCCGCGATGCGTGCTTCCATTTCCGCAAAGCTCATCACGCCGACAAACAGATTTTTCCGGACGAACGATGCCGCCTTCGGATGCTGGGACTTTGGCATGGAGAGATTCTATCGATTTATGCTTTGGAGTGAAACCTTCTTTCGCTCCAACATGGCTTGTTCTGATTTGATTCGTTGACCCGTGGCGGCGCTTGTTTCAGTTCGCTTGTTTTGGGCTAGATTCTTTCGGGCTGTCAGCCCATTCGGATTGAAGCCGATTTGCGGTGGCGGCTCCGGCTATTCGCGTTCACTAGATTCATTCGTGGTTCGTCCATGAATTTGAGTTGTGTGGGCCGGTGATTCCGGCTATTGTCGAGATGCTAGTATGCTAAAGATCTACGGAAATGCCTCCGGCCGTTTTTGCGACGGTGTATCGCGTCGCGACTTCATCAAGATCGGCGGTCTGGCGCTCGGGGGTCTTTCGCTGCCACGACTGCTTCAAGCCGAACAGCTCTCCGGCATTCGTAAGTCGCACAAGGCCGTCATCATGATTTACCTCGTCGGCGCGCCGCCGCATCAGGACATGTTCGATCTGAAGATGGATGCGCCGCTCGAAATTCGCGGGCCACACCGGCCGGCACGGACGAACGTTCCCGGCATCCAGATTTCCGAGCACATGCCGCATTGCGCGAAGATCATGGACAAGCTAATCCCCATTCGCACGATGTATGGCTCGCCCAGCGGAGATCACGACTCGTTTATCTGCTACACCGGCCGGCCGGTGCCGAACCAGCCGCCCGGCGGCTGGCCTGCGATCGGCTCGGTACTCTCCAAGCTTCAAGGGCCGACTGAACCGGCCATTCCCGCCTTCGTCGGGCTGGCGACGAAGGCCGGCCATCCGCCCTACGGCTCGCCCGGACATCCGGGTTTTCTCGGCGTGGCGCATGCGGCCTTCCGCCCCGACGGGCCGGGGATGGAGGATTTGAAACTGAACGGCGTGACGCTCGATCGACTTGACGATCGCAAGACGTTGCTCGCCGGCTTCGACAAATTTCGACGTGAGCTTGACCAGAGCGCGGTCGTTGAAGGTCTCGACGCGTTTAATCAACAAGCGTTCAACATCCTCACCTCGAGCAAACTGGTCGAGGCGTTTGACCTCGGCAAGGAACCCGCAAAAGTGCGCGAACGTTACGGCAAGGGCGACCCGAAAAATTACGGCGACGGCGCGCCGCGTAACTGCGAGCATTTCCTCATCGCCCGCCGTCTCGTTGAAGCCGGCGCGCGTTGCGTCACCCTGAACTTTGGACGCTGGGATTTTCACAGTGACAACCACAGCGAACTGCTCACGCACCTGCCTTTGTTCGATCAGGCCATGAGTGCGTTGGTCGAGGACTTGCATGAGCGCGGTCTGGCCCAAGACGTGGCGGTGGTGGCGTGGGGCGAGTTTGGCCGTACACCGCAGATCAACAAGGACGCCGGGCGCGANNGCGGCGAGATTGTCGAGCGCGGAGTACACTTTGGCGAAGTCTTTGCGACGCTGTATCACCAACTCGGCATCGACACCAGTCGTGTCACACTGCCCGACCTCGCCGGACGTCCACATTATCTGGTGGACGGCTGGCAACCGATGCCGGAGTTGATGTCGGGTTAATCTGAACCCAGTCGGGTTTCGGCGAAGTCGCGGCTGGGTGCGGATATGGTGAAGTTC
>PLJQ01000256.1 GCA_003140275.1 Limisphaerales bacterium | reverse complement strand
GCCAAATGGTCATTGTGAAAATCAACGGAGTTCAAACATCGCCTGAAGTGCGGGACACTCATTCCGTTAAGTTTCATAGGTTGTTTTGAACCGCAGTTCAAGAATCATCCGCAACGCGGGACACCCCTGGCTGTTAGAACGCAAGCCGATGGTTAAGCCCACGCGAGTCTGTTACTCCAAGTCTGTCGCTTCGCCAGCTTTGTCGAGTCTTCTTCCCAAGGTCCGCGAAGTTGACTCGGAATTGACAGACTGGAGTTTTCTTATTCGATTGCACCAAAACCCTCGTTAATCATTGCGTTCATGCCTGATTTAATTTGTGTAAAAGCAAATCCAAATCACGCTCATGTGCGGGCCTCACAAGGTTTCAACCCTACGACATACGATTTGCTTTAGAAGACTCCTTATGGGGGTGGCTCTGCCTCGCGCCTCAGCGACCAAGGCCGCCTGGCATGACGGAACCGCGCCAATCACCCATTCACGCAACGGCCGTTCACAGGCCGGGCAGCGGTTGTTAGTCAGTTGGCCTCCCTCACGTGGACGCCGGAACGATGATCTCGCGGGGTTGCGGTCCACGCCCCAAGTCGGCTTGCCGTTGGATGGCTGTCATGGCCGTTTGTTTTAGTCCCAAAACTTTTGTCTTTGGCAGGTTTTTTTAGTCCAGTCCCATACCCTAAAGGGATATGGGACTTGGGACTCCCAAAAATCTCAAAACCAGTTGTGGGACTTCATTCAGTCACTTGACTTATGCTCGTAAAAACCATTGGCCCTGTTTCGTTTGCTTCAATTGCGGAAGTTTTCTCGCTTCGGCTAATAACGCGTAGAAACGAGCGCGAGAAACACCGGTTTCGAGACTGGCCGCTTTGAACCAATTTTGGGACGTGAGTCTCCGGCCTCTCAGAGAATTCATAAGCTTATCGAGCGTGTGGACCTTGGGACGTCCGACAACCTGCTTCAACTTGACTGGATCAAGCGAATCGTCGCGGCGCATGAGTGGGTATTGCCAGCGGACACAGAACGGCTCAAGCGGTTTGAAATTCCTTAACGTCGCGTCCACCGTGAAGGCATCTTGCTCCTCGTGCCGCGTGAAATTCAGAATCGAATCTGGGTCGCGGGCAAAAACTCCGGTGCCACTGATTCGATCAATTACCTCCTTACTGGATTGGTTGCCCTTGGAGTAGTGAGCGCCGAAAGCCACGGCGGCACCGCTGGTTACGGCCAACAACTCAATCGCATTCAACAACCGGGCAACTTCGCTGGCCGAGTTTTCATCGGTCTGGCCATAAAGCTTGTAAATCGGGTCGAGCACAATAAGCGAATAGTCTGAATCCTGCACGCG
Organism: Limisphaerales bacterium; assembly: GCA_003140275.1. GTDB lineage: Bacteria > Verrucomicrobiota > Verrucomicrobiia > Limisphaerales > PALSA-1396 > PALSA-1396. The sequence goes on along the minus strand of PLJQ01000256.1, from coordinate 11,127 downwards.
GGCGGAAATGCGCGGCAGAATCAAGTTGTAACCCGTTGCGTAGCCTCGAAGATTCCAAAGCTCAATCTGTCCTTTAATGAGTTTGACACCCTTTTCTTTGGCGACGGCGCAAAGCCGCTGCCGAAAGAATTCCGCCTGAATCTCGAAATTCAAATACAACACGCGGCCTTTGACGGTCTTAAACGAAAGCCACGGCTCTCCAACCCCGACGGCAACGGCCAGATCGAGCAATGTCCATGTCTTGAAAGTTTTGGAGCCGCCCCCAAAAACCATTTTGCTGCCCTGATGCAAAACTCCATAGACCAGTTCACGCGGCAAAGGACCCGGGGTTGCCAGAAATTCGGCGGCGTCCACGATGGACGGCAGGGTGTCGGGTGGTGTTTCGTTCGCCACTTCCGGCACGTCCTCCAATTCGACTGCCAGCGCGTCTTTCATCAGGCAACCTTCATTGGATTGAAGTTCAGAAAGAAAACTGTCTGCCGTTTGCCATTGTCGCGCGTGCCGTCCGGCATCCGCACAAACTGACTGCTTGTCCATGTTGCTGGGTCGGCGCCGAGCGAAACCGCGTAACGGAAAAACTTTTGAACCTTCGCGTCCGGCTGTCCTTGAACGTAAAACCAGCCGTGCAGACTTTTGTTGCCACTGTGAACCGCGCAGACCATCGGCGCGTATCCGGCAAGATGGAGGAGGAGTGCCGCGTGTTCATCCGTTGTGCCGGTGTCAAATTCAACGACAAGAAACCGGCGTGAGCCGGTGTTACTTAACGTGTGGCGGCTTGGCTTGCCTTCCTTCGTCACGCCTTCAACCGCTGTCATGGGCGACGGCACAATCAATTGCAGCGCGGACAATTCACCGCGCCATGCTTCACGCGGACGCGTGTCAAATTCGCGTGAAGATTTCCCACAGCAAAGCAAACACTCCGCCGGAAAAATTACATCCACGATTTGTTCCGTGCGTGAGCCACTCGTTTCAATCCGCACCGGACTTGCTTTCCAAAATTCAACCAGTCCGCCAGCGTCTTTCACGATCTCGCGCCGTGCGGTCTGATTCACTTCCGGCCAAGTACGTGCCCTTGCTGTTGATGCAAAAACGTTGCGGCCAACTCCAGGTTGCCACGCGCAACTTTTCGCGGAGTCCACGGCGGCTGCGATTTCCGAAAGTGGCACGGCCCGTCCGCAACCAGAAACGGCTTGGCTGAGTAGGGCAATAATTTCGTCTCGTTCGCGGTGCGGCCAAAGCTGGCGGGCCATTGCAAAAAGCCAGACGTGAACCCCTTCTCCAGTACGCTTGCCAGCGGCGAGCAGGTCGAGAATGAAGCGCGGCAGTGCGTTAGTGCGGCTGGCGTTCACAAGGGGCGAAGCTGGACGCGGTGACGGTCCAGCCAGCCTTCAATATCACCGCGACGGTAGCGGACAACTTTGCTGGTGATTCGCAGATACGGCAAACCGCGACTGTGCCGCCACAAGCGCAAGGTGCGTGGCAGCACTCCGAGAATGATGGCGGCCTGCTGATCGTTGAGAAGTGCGTCCGGCGCTGTGTTGATTGTCGCCGGTGCTGGTGTCGAATTTTTCTTTCCCATGACGCACGGTCGCATGTCATGGCGGGATAAAAACGGACAACGCCGTAAGCGTTTCTGTCCTATTTACCGGAAGGAGGTTTGCGCGGGGCGCCGCGCTTGCGAACGGCTGGAAGTTTCAGGCGGTCGCAGATTTTGCGAACCGCGTCCGGCGTTACGTTGCCGATTATGCTGATATGCTTTAGCGCCTCAAGGCGTTGCTTTGGGTTCATGCGGTCGTATCCGCGCAAACACCAACCGGCGACTAACTCGAAAGCAACGGCGTTGATCGCCGGATTTTTTCGGCGGCTGGCCTTGGTTAAAACTTTCGCGGTTTTCAGAAACGCGTCCTTGTCCAGAGTGCCAACCAATGTTCCAGAAAGCGCCAACGTCTCACGCTGATACGCCGTGAACGCCGCGCCAGCGGGTGCCGTGTCTGGCTTTTTGAGAATGGCGACGGTTAGCGGATAAGCCTTCGACAAGCAGCGCAATTGGCTCTCCGTCATTGCTACAGATGCAGCTTGAGCCTCATTCTGGCGCTTGATTGCAGCCGCGTCCTGCTTGCGCAGTTCTGCGTCCTTCCTGCGAAGCAATGTTTTCGCGCTCCGCAAATTAGTGGTTGGCAATAGTTCTTCCGAAACAAGCTCACGCGGCTTGTTCTGGTAATAAATGTAATGTCGCAATGCAAATCCGCAGTCGCGTCCTTTCACAATTTTAGGTTTGTAAAAGAAATGCAGAACCAGACGTCCCTGAGACCGTTCAATATTTTTCACGGACACTTCGGCGATTCCAAAGTGTCCAGGCCACGAAACCAACCCAACGTGTGGCGTTTCCGGTTTTGTCTTCATGTCGGTTCGCAAGTCCGATCAGGCGGTTTTTAATCTGATCACGTTGGCGGCCGCTTCCGGTGCGACGGCAAACCATGCCTTTGCTGCCGGTGGTTTCACGATCTCCCGGTAGTGTCTAAAAACCATGTCGGGCGAGTTTCCCATTTCAAGCGCGACTTGCGCAGCGTTCTGGATATCGGCGAGCCGGTAACTCGCGTAAGAGTGGCGCAAGCCGTTGGTTTTCCATTTCACACCAGCGGTTTTGACGCAAGCGGTGCGAGCCTCATACAAATCGTTCGCCGTGCCATTCCAGATTTTGCCGGAATGTTGCGCATACGTCGCGAGCCACGCGGCCAGGTTGGGTTGAACCGGCACCAGACGGCGCGACTTTGTTTTCGCCTTGTCGCCGCCAATGTGAATGAAGCCACCGGCCAAGTCTATGTTGCTCCATTCGATTCTTTGCGCTTCGGCGGCGCGGAGTCCGGCAAAGCCACCAATGGCAACCAGCGGCAAAAAATCAGGTGTGGCGGCTTTGAGCAGCGCGGCGACTTCGTCCGGCGTGAAAATCTGAATGTCGCCGCCAACGGCTGAAATTGTTTCCGTGTCCGTGACGGGATTGCCGCCTTTGAAAACGTAATTGCGGGCCTCGGCGAATTGGAAAAGCGTGTAGAGAACGCGGCGATAATTCTTGACGCTCTGCGGTGCGAGTTTCAAGCGGTCAAGAAACTTTTGCACGTCGCTGGTCGTTACGCTGGAAATGTCCACGGCAAACGCCTCGGCAAACCGCGTCAGACGGATGCGCAAGTCGCGGACATAGCTGGCGGACTTGCGACGCGCTTCCTTGGCCGCAACCAGTTCGACTACCACGTCGGCCACGCGCTTGCGGGTAACTTGATCGGCGCGGTGCCGGGCGTAGAACTTCGCCGCCTCGGTCAAGGCGTCGCTGCCGAGAATCTCAAAACACTTGGCGAACGTCGCACAAGCCATTTCCAGACTCGCGCCGGTTGGTTTGAGCAACTCCACGCCCCGGCCAAAGGACGCGGCTTCGCTGTTTAACATGCTGGCTGCGGTCGCGTCGCCGCTGGCAAGCTGGCGGGCAATCCGCACGGCCTCGTTGCGGGCGTCGGTGCGATGGGTGAAGCTGCGCAAACAGCGTGCGCCGCTGGTGTAGTCGCTGACTTCAAAGACGGCGCGCGACTTTCCGTTTAGCGTTGGTCGAGTCCGCTGGTAGATTTTCACGCGGACATTGCCGACACTGACTGTTTCCGGTTTTGAACTTGTCTTGCGTTTCATGCGTCCAAAATGTAGGCAAACTGTAGGCAAGTGTCAAGTGCGGTGTTTTTGTGGGGAAGTAAAAAGCCGATTATATCCTTTGTTTACAAGTGTGTTGTGCGGGTCGTCGAGAGGAAAATTAAAAAGGCTCAATATACCACTTTGTTAAGTGGATATTCAATGATTCCTTCAGCCCCGGCTGCTTTCAGTCGCGGCATCAACTCGCGAACGATGTGTTCGTCGATGATGGTCTCCACTGCTACCCAGTCCGACTGGCTCAACCGGGACACCGTTGGGTTGCGCAGCGCGGGCAGCGTTTGCAACAACTTTGCCAGATGTTTCTCCGCGATATTCATTTTCAGACCGACCTTGGTCTCGGCTTCCAGGGCGCCTTTGAGCAAAAGCGCCATCGTCTCGATCTTCTGGCGTTTCCATTTGTTTTTCCAGGCCGTGTGGTTGGCGATCAATCGCGGAGTCGAGCTCAACAATGTATCAACAATGCGCAGATTGTTCGCGCGAAGGGAAGAGCCGGTTTCAGTTAATTCCACAATCGCATCCACCAGTTCGTGCGCCTTGATTTCGGTCGCACCCCAGGAAAACTCCACCTCGGCCTTCACGCCGTGCTTGCGGAGATATTTTTTGGTCAAGTTAACAACTTCCGTGGCAATGCGCTTGCCCTTCAAATCCTTGGCCGATCTGATCGGCGACTTTTCCGGCACAGCCAGGACCCAACGGGCGGATTGGCGGGTGGCTTTACTGAACAGAAATTCGCCTACCTCATGCACCTTGGAATTGTTTTCCACAATCCAATCATGACCGGTGATGCCGCAATCCAGATAACCGTGCTCCACGTAACGGCTGATTTCCTGCGCGCGGATCAGCCGGATTTCCAGTTCTTCGTCATCGACATAAGGAACGTAAGACCGGCTGCTGACATGAATATTGAAACCGGCCTTGCCCATCTTTTCGATGGTGGCCTCCTGCAGGCTGCCTTTCGGCAATCCAAATCGTAATATCAACTTATTCTTCATAAGGCAAACTGCGCTCTGAACTTTGGTCGCGCGTGGCCAAGTTGGTTTGCCATTAACTGCGCGGTAATGCGACTTTTTTCTTTTTTCTAGTTCAGGCGCCGACTCCGGTGCTATGTGCTTAAACAAGGACGCAACATGAGTGTTTTTGCACCCATTATGACTAATGGGCGCAAGCGCAATTCCTTCGAGAAAAGTCGTGGAAGGTGTCGCGGTTGGAGGCTTCTGTCCCTACCTTTGGGGGATTAAACCTTTCGCCAAATTACCCGCCGACCACGAACCTCGATCTCTCCGCGTGCCAAGCCCGCCACGACGGTTGGGTAAAGTTCGTGTTCTGCGAGCTGAATCCGCGCATGCAGTGATTCTGCCGTGTCATCCGACAAAATGGGCACGGTCTGCTGCGCGATGATGGCTCCGGTATCCACGCCTTGATCGACAAAGTGGACTGTGCAGCCGGTCACCTTCACGCCATAATCCAGCGCCTGCTTCCACGCTTCCAAGCTGGGGAACGCCGGCAACAACGCGGGATGGATGTTCACGACACGCTGCGCAAATGTCCGAAGAAACTCGCCTTTTAAAATCCGCATGAAACCGGCCAGCACCACAAGATCAACCGCCGCTTTTTGCAAAGCGTCGATGTAAGCCCGTTCAGCCGTCTCATCCAATTTTGTGCGAAATTCTCCCGGCGGAATGTGTTGCGCGGAAATCTTCCGCTCTCGGGCACGTTCGAGAATTCCCGCCTCCGCAACATCGCTTAACACGATGGCGACGTCCGCCGGGATTTTGCCATCCGCACAGGCATCGGCAATGGCCACAAAATTCGAGCCTTTGCCCGACCCCAACAGACCCAGGCGGAATTTTCGCTCACGATTCACCCGCCTTTCTTACAAGTAGAAGCAGCGAACCGGCAAGCCTTTGGTTTAACCCGGCCGCCGAATTGGGCTCAAACTTAACGCAAAAACTTGGACATCTGTGCTCCATCCGTGTTTGATCTGGGGCTGGATAACGATTATGGACGAGACGAACTCATTGATCGAGCAGCGCAAAGCCAAACTCGCGGCATTGCGCGCGAATGGCATTGACCCGTTCCAGAACAAGTTCACGCCCACCGAAACCTGCGCCGCCGCCCGCATCAGCTACGCCGAAGGGCGCGAAGTGACGCTTGCGGGACGCATCACCGCCCACCGCGACATGGGCAAGTCCATGTTCATTGACATCACCGATGGAAGCGGGCCAAAGGGAACTTCACGGATGCAGGTTTATGCGCAGAAGAATGTTTTGGGCGACGAGCAATGGAAAATCTTCATCCACCTGGACCTTGCGGATTTCATTGGCGTGAAGGGTACGATGTTCACCACCAAGACGGGCGAGATTTCCGTCAAGATTACGGGATTCACGATTCTTGCCAAGGCGCTACGTCCGCCACCCGCCAAGTGGCACGGACTCGAAGACACGGAGATTCGCTATCGCCAGCGCTACCTTGATCTCATCGGCAATCCGGACGTGAAGGAAACGTTCCTGAAACGCAGCGCCATTGTGCATGAGATTCGCCAGTTCTTTCATGGTCGCGGCTACGTGGAAGTGGAAACACCCGTGATGCAGGCGATTCCCGGCGGCGCGGCGGCGCAGCCGTTCAAGACCTTTCACAACACGCTCGGCTGCGATTTTTATCTGCGCATCGCGCTGGAGCTTTATCACAAGCGGCTGCTCGTCGGCGGCATTGACAGGCTGTTCGAGATCGGGAAAACCTTCCGTAACGAAGGACTCTCGCGCCGGCACAATCCCGAATTCACGATGCTCGAAGCGTATCAGGCGTTTGGCGATTACGAGACGATGATGGAGACTGTGGAAACACTTATCACAACGGTCGCGCAGAAAGTTTGGGAAACGACGAAGATCAAACAGTGTCGAGATATCGAATTAAGAACAGAACTGGAGCATCTCTTGAGCGACTTTCGAGAAATGCAAAAGGAATGTCTCCCTTCGGATGCGCTTCGAAATCTTTGGTCAGAATGGCTAGACAAAGTTCTGGCTGAATTGAATTCCTGCTTGGAACAGATAAGACAGCAGAATTATTTTGAACTGGCACTGAAAGCAATAAAGGCGATCGAGGAATTCAAAACGAACTTTGAGGGCAATCCGACGAGCATCGCTTACTTAGATAAATACACCAATTACCTAAATATCTTTCGACTAGACATTCATAAAAGACAGCAAAAGTTAGAGTCGCTTTCAGTGGAGCGCGTCATTGATCTAACTCCCCCTTGGCCGAAACGCAGATACAAGGATCTTGTGCGAGAAAAAATTGCGGAAGTGACGCAAGGAGAAACCCCCGACTGGTTCGCGTTGCCCGATTCCGAACGACGTTTCATAGCTGAAAACCTAAGGATTGATGGGCTGACATTCCTAAATGAAGATTTTGAAGTCACGGGCGCGGTGTTCGAGAAACTCGTCGAGCCGACGTTGATCCAGCCGACGTTTGTCACGCATCTGCCGAAGGAACTGGTGCCGCTCGCCAAGGTCTCACCCGACGACTCGACCACGGTGGAGGTCTTCGAGTGTTGTATCAACGGGCAGGAGATTGCGCCCGGCTACACCGAACAAAACGATCCCATCGCACAACGCTCCACTCTGGAACATCAAGCTGGCGGCGAACAGCAGAAGTTGGATGAAGATTTCCTCGTCGCGCTCGAACACGGCATGCCTCCGGCAGGGGGCATCGGCATTGGCATTGACCGTTTGTGCATGATGCTCCTCGGCCAGGAAAGCATCCGCGACGTGATTCTGTTCCCACAGTTGAAACCGAAATAGCACTGGTGACACGCCAGATGAAGTTTTCGGTTTGCCTAGCCCCAAAGCTCGCTCTAAAGTGCCACTCACAAATGAGAAATCGCGGCCCTATGAAATCCCTGCACCGTGGTCTACTGATAGTCTTTTTCTGCTGTACCGGGATTATATGCCAAGCTTTCAAGCTGCCTACGCACCGGTTTTATGTTCTGCAAGACCCATTGAATCAGCACGAGTTCACGGTCGGGGGAGTGCCGGGCACCGCACTTGAACGCCATGGTCCAGCTTGGAAAGTTTATGCACCTTCGTTCCTTCACTACAGCACGAGCAATGAAGTTATCGTTGAAATCAAGCAGGCTGGTAAGAGCATCGTTTCCAAAAAATGCGTGCCTGGGAGTTACGTCATCAACCTTAATCCTTCCCAATTGGTTTTGTTCTCAGAGTTGGCCTATGGACGCCAAGTGAAAGTGCCTTCCAAGTCATTAAAGCCAAGTCCTACAGGCATTTACTTTATTGATGCTTCAACTTCTTTGCTCGTTTTCGATTTTGGTCAAGAACCTCCAGATTCGATCAAGACACGAGGTTCTTTAAAAGACAGACAATTCATCAAACTTGATGCAGTTCCAGCCAAGTAGAGGATGCATTAGCCGGCAGTTTTCGAGTGCTGCATCAACGGCCAGGAAATTTCGCCCGGCTACACCAGGCAGAATGATCCCATCGCGCAACTCCGCAAGAAACGGGTGGGCGTGAGTTGACTCGGGAAGTATTTTGTTCGCATGAATACATCGTTGGCAGTAGTGGAATCTGAATCGGCGACGCAAGCGTCGCTCGATTATCATCGGATTGAAAAGGCGATTGCCTATTTGCAAGCCCACCATCTGGAACAGCCGGATTTGGCTGCGGTCGCCCGCGCAACGCACCTGAGCGAATTCCATTTTCAACGGCTCTTTACCCGATGGGCCGGTATCAGCCCCAAACGCTTTCTACAATTCCTTACGATTGAACACGCCAAGCAGCAACTCGCCGATTCCAAGGCGGTCTTGGAAACGTCGCACGACTCCGGCCTCTCCAGTCCAGGCAGATTACATGATTTGTTTGTTTCGGTGGAAGCAGTGACGCCCGGAGAATTCAAGACGCGCGGCGCGGGCATCCGAATCAACTACGGCCTGCACCCGACGCGGTTTGGAGATTGCCTGCTGGGCGTCACCGAACGAGGCGTGTGCTGGCTCGGTTTTGTTTGCGGTAGTTCGAATGAGAAAGCGATCGGCGAAATGAAGCGGCATTGGGCTGGAGCAACCTTTGCGCGTCGTCCTGATCTTACGGGGACAGTGGCCAGGAAGATATTCTCGAGTTTGGAAGACGTGAAACAATCGTCATTGAGCCTGCTGCTGCTCGGCACAAATTTTCAAATCAAAGTCTGGCAGGCGCTGCTCAAAATTCCCGCCGGCGCGCTGGTCTCGTATGAATCGATTGGTGGATTGATCGGGGCGAGGCAATCCTCGCGGGCAATCGGCAGTGCGGTTGGCAGCAATTTTATCGCTTATCTTATTCCGTGCCACCGCGTTATTCGAAAGACCGGTTTACTCGGCGGCTATCGTTGGGACGAAACACGCAAGCGGGTGATGCTGGGCTGGGAATCGGCGCAGATTGAGGAATAAAAAACACGCCGATTTCTGGCCGGCGTGTTGCGAACAGGACGATTTGCTTTTTTATCGCTCAGTAATTCTTCGCGACCTCAGACCAGTTCACCACGTTCCACCATGCCTTCAAGTAATCGGGCCGGCGGTTTTGGTATTTGAGATAATAAGCGTGTTCCCAAACGTCGCACCCGAGCACCGGTTTGCCTTCGCACCCGGCGATGGCCTTGCCCATGATGGGATTGTCCTGGTTGGCGGTGGAGACGATCTCAAGCTTTCCGCCATTCACCACAAGCCAGACCCAGCCGCTGCCGAAGCGCCCGACGCCGCCCGCTTCAAATTTTTCCTTGAAAGCATCGAAGCTGCCGAAGGCGGCCTTGATGTCGTCGGCAAGTTTGCCGGTCGGCGCGCCACCGGCCTTTGGCCCCATCAATTTCCAAAACATGGAGTGATTGTAATGGCCGCCGCCGTTGTTCCGAACCGGGCCGCGGATTGCGTCAGGGACGGAAGCCAGATCGCGAATCAGGGCATCGATTGACTTGGCTTCGAGCGCGGCATTGCCCGCGATGGCTTTGTTGAGGTTGGTGACGTACGCGTTGTGATGTTTACCGTGATGGATTTCCATCGTCGTAGCGTCAATGTGAGGTTCGAGCGCGTCTTTGGGATAGGGCAGGGGAGGTAATTCGTAGGCCATGGTTTTCCTTAAGTTAAAGTTTATTTGTTAATTCACGAGTCGATGAGTAATCCTGTCATCATTGCTGATAACCGCAAGAGATTAACAAGAGTGCGGCACACGCACAAGAACAGATTGCAGAATATCGTCATCACGGTTTGGCGGAGGAAAGAAGCTATTTCGTCAATTCCACAAAATTCTTCAACAATTGCAATCCCACCTTCTGGCTTTTCTCCGGATGAAATTGGGTCGCGAAAACATTGTCGCGCCAGATGGAGGAGGCGAACGTCTCGCCGTAGGCGGTCCGGCTCGCGACGATGGATTGATCAACCGGGTGCGGAAAGAAGCTGTGGACGAAGTAAACGTAACTGCCGCTCGGAATCCCTCGAAAGAGCGGACAATTCGATTGCGCCAGTTCAATTTGATTCCAGCCAATTTGCGGGATTTTCAAACCTGGCTTTTCGGAAAAGCGAACGACTTTGCCCCGAAAAATCCCCAGTCCGGCGGCGCAACTGTTGAACTCCTCGCTGTTCTCGAACAACGCCTGGTAGCCGACGCAAATGCCCAGGAATGGCCTTCCGATCCGGATGAATGTTCGCACGCCCTCCAGCAAGCCCTGCGTTTGCAAAGCGTTCACACAATCATCGAACGCCCCGACGCCGGGCAGCACGACAGCGCCGGCCTCGGCCATTTCTTCCGGGCGTCGCACCACGCGGACGTTCGCGCCCACCTTGAGCAATGCTTTCTGGACACTACGCAGGTTGCCGGAGCCGTAATCAATCAACGCAATCACAGGACAATTAAGAACCAAGAATTCAGAATGTAAAATGCCGATTCAGTGGCGACGATGGCTTTTGTTTTGAAATGACAGGGGCTCAAGTTTTAATTGCCGCCAACTCCCGTTCGGTCTTCAACCGCAACTGGCCACACGCAGCGTCGATGTCGTGACCTTTTTCGCGGCGCAACAAGGCCGTGACATTTTGCTTTTCCAGCGCAGATAGAAACAATTCACAAATCGCTTCGTCCGGGCGTTCCCAGGGCAAATCTTCGACCTTGTTATAAGGAATCAAATTGACCTTCGCGTTGAGGCGGTGGGCGAGTTGCGCCAACGGTTTGACCTGGTCAAGTCCGTCGTTCACGGCGGCAATCAGGATATATTCGAGCGTGATCATGCGTCCCTTCTTCTGCTGATAATACTCACAAGCCGAGGTCAACTCACTCAACGGATATTTACGGTTGACCGGCATGATCTGGTTGCGTGTCTCATCCGTGGCGCCGTGCAACGAGATAGCCAGACGGAATTGCGACAGCTCATCAGCCAGTTTTCGGATCTGCGGTGCCAAGCCGC
>PLJQ01000121.1 GCA_003140275.1 Limisphaerales bacterium | reverse complement strand
ATATGTCAGCCGGGGCGGCACAAAACTGGAACATGCGTTGACTCAATTTCAAATCGATGTTTCCGGGCTGACGGCCATCGACGTGGGTGCGGCCACGGGCGGTTTTACTGACTGCCTGCTGCAAAAGGGCGCCGCCAGGGTTTACGCGGTTGATGTCGGTCGGGGCCAACTCGCCTGGAAATTGCGCCAGGANNCTCTCGTTCATCTCGCTCCGGCTCGTCGCCGCCAACCTGCTCGGCCTCGCGACTCCGAGTGCCGCATTCGTGCTGCTGATCAAGCCCCAGTTCGAGGCTGGCAAAGCCGAGGCGGACCGGGGCAAGGGCGTCATCACCGACCCGGCCATTCACACCCGCGTGCTTGGCGAGCTGGAACAGTTCGTGAGCCAACAGCCGCAGATGTTATGGCGCGAAGTCACCGAGTCCCCGCTGCTTGGACCGGCAGGCAACAAAGAATTTTTCGTTTTGATTGAAAAGACTGACAAATACGCTTAAACGCATTGGACTCATCGGCAATTCGGAGAAGCCTTTGTGCAGCAGCGTTGTCCGAACCGCCGCCCGGCTTATCACCCGCAGCGGACGNNCCGCCCGGCTGGCTGGCTTCAAATCGACGATTTGTCCCGATGTCGCCGCTCTGACGCGAGCTGTGGATTTGCTTTTGGTTTTTGGCGGTGACGGCACGATGCTGCGTGTGGCCCGGGAAGTGGCCGGCGCACGAGCCCCGATTCTCGGCATCAACATCGGCGGTCTGGGCTTCCTAACCGCCGTGTCTTCCCCGGAACTGGCGCACGCCTTGAATCAGGTTTGGAACAACGATTTCATACTCGAATCGCGCGCCTTGATCGAAGCCAGCGGCCACTGCAGCGGACGCTTCCTGCGACAATCTGCGCTCAACGACATCGTAATCAGCCGTGGCACCGTCGCCCGCCTCATCGAATTGGAAGTCAGGGTCGATAAGCAACTGCTGACTCGCTATCGCTGCGATGGATTGATTGTCAGTTCGCCCACTGGTTCCACCGCTTATGCGTTGGCCGCCGGCGGCGCCATCGTGTCACCCACTGCGGAAGTGTTAAGCATCACGCCGATTAGTCCACACACCCTTTCTAATAGATCGGTAATTGTCAGTCTCGCTTCCTGCATCGAAGTCAAGGTGATCAGCCAAAAACCGGAAACCATTCTGAGCGCCGATGGTCAGGGTTTGAGTGAATTGGCCGCCGGTGATGTTGTTACGGTTCGTCGCAGCCGGCACACCGTGCGCTTGTTGCATCTGGCGGGCAGCTCGTTTTTTCAAAGTTTGCGTCATAAACTTCATTGGAGCGGAACCAACGTTTAATCAAACAAAACCGCGCCTGTTGCCATGGTTCGATTAAAGGACATTGCCGAACGCGCCGGAGTCTCCGTGATGACGGTTTCAAAGGTGCTGCGCGACGCACCGGACGTTTCCGCAGCCACAAAAACCCGCATCAAACTGCTCGCCCAGCAAATGGGTTACGTCCCAAACTCCATGGCGCAGGGATTGCGCAACCGCACAACCAAACTGTTTGGGTTGGTCATTTCGAGTTCGACCGATCCCATCCACTCCCGTGTCCTGTTGGCGCTCGAAGAACGGGCGCACGATCTGGGTTGTGAAATCATTTTGACCCACACGCTCAATATCCCCGAACGCGAGGACGCCTGCATCCGCCGGCTGCTGTCCCGACGCGTGGATGGACTTTTCATTTCACCGGTATATCGATTGCCACCCGAAGCGCCCACTTATCAAGAGCTGTTGCGCCGCGGGGTACCGACCGTCATCCTCGGACATTGCGCGCCGTTTTGCAGCCAGTTTGTAAACGTGGAGACCGATGATTCAATCGCCAGCTACAACGCCACACAACATTTGCTCCAACTCGGCCACAAACGAATCGCCTTTTTGGCTGGGCCGCCCGCAAATCCTTGGGCTCAAGAACGCTTTGAGGGTTATCGCCGCGCGCTGCGGGAGGCCTCACTGGAAGTTGATGACCGGCTGGTCTTTCAATCCGGCAACACCATCGAGGACGGCGCCAAAGCGGCCTTGCAGACGATAAACGAAGGGGCCAAGGCCACCGCGGTTCAAGCCGTCAACGACCTTGTGGCCATTGGAGCAGCGAATGCTTTTTTGAATCAAGGAATCAAAATCCCACAAGACCTCTCGGTGGTCGGCTTCGGCAACATTCTGACGAGTGAATATTTTCGTGTCCCCTTGACCACTGTCCGTCAACCCAAATTCCGCCTCGGATCGGCCGCCATGGATTCCATGCTCAAATTGCTGGGCGGCGAACGCCCCGAACCCAAGCGCCTGCCTGCGGATCTCATTGTTCGCGCAAGCACCGCAGCGCCACCCGCCCACCCCTCGTCGTAGTGGGTCAACGATCGGGAACTGTCTTGGCATCCAGCTTGCTCGAAAGCCCTGGTATGAAGAGAATACTTTTAATCATCGGTCTGGTGGCCTCGTTGGCCGGAGTGGGTTGGACGGTTCAAGCCTGGACAAAATGGCAGACAAACTTGAAAACCGCCAAATTCAACGAGGATGTGGAGAACCTTTTCGTCGGCCTGCAACAATATAAAGAACACGTTGGTAATTACCCCGCTGGCAGCAACTCTGAAATTGCCAAAGCCCTCTTGGGCCATAACCCCAAGAATGTCATTATCTTGGTGGGGCGCAAAAATGAGCTCAATGAAAAGGGTGAATTCGTGGATCCGTGGGGGACGCCGTTAAGAATCTACTTTTCAGACCTCGGCGTCTTGATCCGCTCGGCCGGACCTAATAAACGATTTGATGACACCACTGTCCTGAATGCGGACGATTACATCCGCTCAAATTAGACGCAGCGGTTTCATTCAATTTTTTTCCACGCCGCCACAAACATCCCGTTCCCGCCGACTTCATGAGGCCAAAACCAAAGCTGATCCGCCGTCTCCTTCGGGTTGAAGGGATTGGTCAGAGCCAACGGTTTGAGTTGCGGAAATTGTTTTCCAAACGCCGCAACCACTTCGTTGGTCTCGGCGACAGTCATCGTGCAAACTGAATAGATTAGTTTTCCGCCGGGCTTCACCGCAGGCACCGCATTCTCAAGCAACCGCTTCTGCACATCCATTAGGTCACGCACGTCGTCCGGCGTAATCGTCCAACGTGCATGAGGATTCCGTTGCCACGTTCCGAGGCCGGTGCAGGGCGAATCCACCAGTACACCGTCGAATTTCGTTTTCGTCGGCAGTTTTTCGCCGCCATTCCAAAGCGCGACCCGGTAATTGAACACTTTGGCGCGCGCGGCGCGTTGTTTGAGTTTTTTCAAACGCCACTCAATGCGGTCACTCGCCCAAATCAAACCCTTGTTTTGCATCAAATCGGAAAGGTGAAGAAGTTTTCCGCCCTCGCCCGCGCACGCATCCCACCAGGTTTCTCCCGGCTGCGGCTTGCAAAGCAATCCGACCGCCTGCGAACTGATGTCCTGCAGTTGAAATTCGCCATGGTGAAATTCAGCGGTTCGAAACAAATCTTCCGAGCCCTCGTAACAAATGGCGTCGTCTAAGATCCCATCACCCACCCAACACTTGCCCAATTCTTCCGCCAGTATTTTCGCCCGACCGTGTCGGGCGCGCAACCAGATCTGCGGTTCAGTCTGTAGGCTTCTGGCCCACACGGGTAAAACCTCCATTTGTTCGTTTACCCAATCTGGAACTGTTTTCGCCACCAGTTCCTCATCGGTGAAAGTGTTGGATCGTTCTTTGAATCTCTCATTGAGTTCAATTGCCTTGATAATCCGATCCACCACCGGCTCCGGTTGATTCAACCAGCCCCTCCAACGGTAAAAAGCGAACACCGCCCGGCTGATCTCACGGCCGTCTGCACGTGAAAGACCGGCCGCCCGCTTCAACTCCTCGCGCAGCACGGCGTCGGCAGGATGCTCCCGGTCGCTTTTGCCAATAACTCGCGCGACGATTTCGATAAGGCGCGTTTGCATATCGTCAATACCAGGTTTCACGTCCTCCGCAATTCGGTTCATTCAAAGCAAATCAGGGACATGGCGAAACCTTGGACCCATGCACAAAGCCCACCGCTCATGTATTTGTCACCAACTGTCGCAGCACATAGGGCAGGATGCCGCCGTGCAGATAGTAATCTATTTCAATGGGCGTATCGATCCGGCAACGCACCGGCACTTCCTGCGACTTACCGTTGGCGCACGTGACGCGCAGAGTCAAATCCCGTTGCGGTCTGATGTTTTGATCCAGACCGAGCACATCGTAAATTTCCGTGCCGTCGAGTTTTAGCGTCTGTGCCGACACACCCTCCTTGAACTGCAACGGCAACACGCCCATCCCGACCAGGTTTGAGCGATGAATGCGTTCATAATTCTGCGCAATGACCGCTTTAACCCCAAGCAAGCGGGTGCCCTTCGCCGCCCAATCGCGCGAACTGCCCGTCCCATATTCCTGGCCGGCCAGAACCACGAGCGGCGTTTTCGTCTCCGCGTATTTCATCGCCGCGTCGTAAATGCTCATCACCTCGCCGCCCGGCTGGAAACGGGTAACGCCGCCCTCCACTCCCGGCACCATCAGGTTTTTGATGCGGACGTTGGCGAACGTACCGCGGGTCATCACCCGGTCGTTACCGCGCCGCGAACCGTAACTGTTGAAGTCCTCGAACTTGACTCCATTCTCGATGAGATATGTTCCAGCCGGCGAAGTTTTCTTGATTGAACCTGCGGGCGAAATGTGGTCGGTTGTGACGCTGTCGCCAAAGATGCCGAGGGCACGCGCGCCTTTGATCTCGCCAATGCTTCCGGGCTGCATCGAGAAATGGGTGAAGAACGGCGGCTCTTGAATATAAGTGGACTTGCGGTCCCATTC
The DNA here is from genome assembly GCA_003140275.1 of Limisphaerales bacterium. Taxonomy (GTDB): domain Bacteria; phylum Verrucomicrobiota; class Verrucomicrobiia; order Limisphaerales; family PALSA-1396; genus PALSA-1396. The sequence continues at coordinate 1,413 of PLJQ01000121.1, read as the reverse complement.
ATAAACGTTCCCGACGCTCGACGGGATTTCGTTCCACTTCGGATTTTGCCCGGCAAAATCGCGATAGAGTCGGCGAAAAACTTCAGGTTTGAGTGCCATTTCCATCTGATCGCGAACCTCCTGCAAACTCGGCCAAATGTCCTTCAAGTACACCGGCCCATCGTCTTTCCCCCGCCCCAGCGGCTCAGTGGCCATGTCGATATCGACCCGGCCTGCCAATGCAAACGCAACGACCAATGGCGGCGACATAAGAAAATTCGCCTTGATGCTTTGATGAACGCGGGCCTCGAAATTCCGATTCCCGGACAGCACCGCCGCCGCCACGAGATCATGTTTGTTGATGGCATCTTCGACGGGCGCAGCGAGCGGCCCGGAGTTGCCAATGCAGGTGGTGCAGCCATAACCAACCAGGTTGAAACCAAGTTTGTCGAGATACGGTTGCAACCCGGTCTGGTTGAGATAATCGGTGACGACGCGCGAGCCGGGCGCCAAGGATGACTTCACCACGGGGTTTACCTTCAGCCCGCGCTCAACCGCCTTCTTCGCAAGCAGACCCGCCGCGAGCATGACGCTTGGATTCGAGGTATTTGTGCAACTCGTGATCGCTGCGATCAGCACGCTTCCATGCCGGATATCCGTATTGATGTGCGGGAACGCAGCCGGTGGCAACTGCCTGGCGGTGTCGGGGGTTGGATGCTGATCGCGCATTTCGGATTCACTCGCGGAAACCGTCGCGGTGCGGTGGCCGTAGGACTTGTCACCCTCGCCGTTGACCGGCCCATCGCTCGCCACATGGAAAGTTTTGGAAAGTTCCTCCGGCTTCCGACCGAAACCGCTTTCACTGACTGGCCGGGTCAAGGCGCTTCTGAATTCTTCCTTCAACTTTGGCAACTCGATGCGATCTTGCGGACGCTTCGGACCGGCCACACTGGGAACAACGCGGCCTAAATCCAATGCCAGCTCCGCCGAGTAGTCGATCTGTCCCTTTTGCGGAATGCCAAAGAGACCCTGGGCGCGATGGTAATTTTCGTAGAGCTTGCAATGCTCCTCGCTGCGGCCCGTGGCGCGCAGATAATTCACACACTCCCCATCAATCGGAAAGTATCCCATCGTGGCGCCGTATTCCGGCGCCATGTTGGCAATCGTCGCGCGATCCACCACCGGCAACGCCGCTGCGCCCGCACCATGGAACTCAACAAATTTACCAACCACCTTCGCCGCGCGGAGCATTTCGGTAATGGTCAGCGCCAGGTCGGTTGCCGTCACACCTTCGCGCAATGCGCCGGTCAGATGGACACCAACGACATCCGGCGTAAGGAAGTAAACCGGCTGACCGAGCATACCCGCTTCCGCTTCGATTCCCCCCACGCCCCAACCAACAATACCCAGGCCGTTGATCATCGTCGTGTGCGA
>PLJQ01000377.1 GCA_003140275.1 Limisphaerales bacterium | reverse complement strand
GATATTGATATTCGTTTTAACAAGGTGACGTTGAAACTCACCACGCATGATGAAGGAGGAATCACCGAAAAAGATTTCTCCCTTGCCCGGCAATGCGATGAGGTTCGCACCAAGTTTTTCGCACCCTGATCAGCGTGAATTCGACCCCTGGCTCTGAACTCCCGACCGCCGCGGAAAATTAGAAAGCCATCATGAATATTAAGCAAGCAGCGACCGACCATCCAATCCTACAGGTTCTGGCGGAACGGTGGAGTCCCTACGGCTTCGAAGACCGCCCGGTGTCGGAGGCCGACCTCCGATCATTGTTTGAGGCGGCGCGCTGGGCGGCGTCCTCGTACAACGAACAGCCTTGGAACTATCTGGTCGCGACGAGGGAAAACTCCCGGGAGTTCGGACGACTTCTTTCCTGTCTCGTGGAAGCCAACCAAGTTTGGGCCAAAGCCGCACCGGTGTTGGTCCTGGGCGTCGTCAGTTTGCGATTTGCCGAGAACAAAAAGGACAATCGGGCTGCCGTTCACGACTTGGGGCTGGCCGCAGGGAACTTGGTGGTGGAGGCGACGGCGCGAGGTCTCTCGGTCCATCAGATGATTGGCGTCCTACCGGACAAGGCGCGCGAGGTTTATCAAATACCGGAGCATTTCGAGGCGTGGACGGCCATGGCCATCGGCTACCCAGCCGACCCGGCCAAGCTGCCGGATGCCCTGAAGTGGCGCGACCTGACGCCTCGGCAGCGCAAACGCTTGAGCAAATTCGTCTTCGCCGGTCAGTGGGGACAACCGTCGCCGCTCGTGCTGCAACGTGACTCCTGACATCCTTCGCTGAAAATACCGTGAAGACCATCCCATCAATTCTCACGGTGATGTTAACGGTCGTCTGCGTTCTGACGGGCTGTCAATCGCCGAAGGCAAAGCTTCCGGCCGAAAGCGGCGCCACGCCAACGACACGGAATAACTGCTACAGTTTGCTCCATCAACTTCTGGACGATCAAAAGAATGTCAGCCTCCTGCGCTACATCAAGCGGGAACAGGTTGAGGTTAAAAAACTGGTCAAGAAAATTGCCGCTACTTCCGCAACCGGAGCGAAACTGTTGGAGGAATTTGCCAGGCGCGATCCATCGATCAATCTGGATGACATCCGGCTTCCGCCCGGCGAGGCAGTCACACGCGAAGCGATTGCTGCCACCAAGCAGAAGGAATTATTGGGTCAAACCGGCGACCAGTTTGAACTGAGCTTGCTTTTAACCCAGACCGAGGCGCTGAGTTATGCTTGGCATCTGGCGAAAGTTGCCGCCGAAAACGAGTCTCAACCCGATCGCGCCCGTGCGCTGGCAGGCGTGAGTGAGGATATGGAGAATCTCTACCACGAAGTGTTCGTGCTGTTGCTTTCGAAAACAAAATGAATCTGCGACGAGCTGGATCAAGAAAGCACAAACATGAATCTCGGAATTGAATCCTGCCACACTCAGCTTGGAAGAATTCTGCTGAGCCTGATATTCATCCTCAGCTTCTTTCCTGCCAAAGAACTGATCGGACAACCTTATGGCCTGAATTCGCGTCCGGTGGTGGGAACGTTTCTGAATCACCAGATGCCCGAAGTGGTGCCGCCGGCAGGGAATTATCAGGCCGTCGTGGCGTTCACGAATCTGAATTTCTACTACGCGCTCGGCCTGACCTATGTGCCGGGGACAAATCGCTCGTGCGTGTGGGAACGCGAGGGGCGGGTTTACACGTTTGAGAGCAGTCCCTCCGCCAGCGCCAAGACGCTGGTGCTGGACATCAGCACTCAATGTCAGGGTTGGGACGCCTGTGGATTGTTGGGGCTGGCGTTTCATCCGGGATTTGCCACGAACCACTTCATGTACGTGTATTACACCTGGGTGCCGCCGGGCACAGTTGTCGGAAGTCCCACCACGCGTCCTGATACGTTCCGCACTGGTTATTACCACGACCGTCTGTCGCGGTTCACGCTCGATTCGAACGATGTCGCGATTCCTGGTTCGGAACTGGTATTGATTGACCTGGCGGCCAATACGGTCTGGCACAAAGGCGGCGGAATGTTTTTCCATCCGCAGAACGGGTTTCTTTACACGACGGATGGCGACGATTACACCAGTACCAACGACTCTCAGGTCATCACCAAGAGCCTCTTCGGCGGTGTTTGGCGGATTGATGTGGATCAGCGCGGCGGGAGCATCAGCCATCCCGCTCCGCGCCAGCCACTGAATGGTGTGACAGACAATTACTACATCCCCAACGACAATCCTTTCGTGGGCCAGCCCGGCGTCATGGAGGAGTTCTTCGCCATCGGGCTGCGCAGTCCGCATCGGATGACGTGCGATCCGGTCACGGGCCGGATTTTCATCGGCGACGTGGGCGCCGGCGCGCGCGAGGAAGTTGACGTGATCGAGCCGACCGATCCGACGGGGCTGAATTTCCAATGGCCGCAGGCGGAAGGAAATCTTGGCGTGCTTCTTCCACCTTACATCGGCGTGAGCAAGCCGCCCATCCTCGACTACGACCACACCGAAGGCGCGGCGGTGATTGGCGGTTATGTCTATCGGGGCAACGAATTTCCGGAACTCAACGGTAAATACATTTTCGGCGACAACATCACCCGCAACATCTGGGCACTCGACGAATCCGGCGGCACGGCACAAAAAACCCTTCTATGCGTGATGCCGCGCGGTTGTTGCACCAACGACGCGTCGGATCATCTTGGGCTTTCCTCGTTCGGCATGGATCAGAACGGCGAAGTTTACATGGTCCAATTGGGCGAAACGAGCGGGCGGATTTATAAGTTCGCGCCCGCAGGTCCGCCAGCGGCTTTCCAGGAGTTTCCGCTCCTGCTTTCGCAGACCGGCGCATTCACGGACACAACCAATCTCGTGCCCTCTCCGGCGCTGATTCCCTACACGGTCAATTCGCCCCTTTGGTCAGACGGTGCCGTCAAGCAGCGCTGGATGGCGCTGGACACCAATGCCACGATTAACTTCGGGCCGACCGGCGAATGGTCATTTTCCAACGGCACCGTCTTCGTGAAGCATTTTGAATTGCCGGTGGATGACACCAACACCAACATCCTCCGCCGTCTCGAAACCCGCTTCCTCGTGCGCGATACGAACGGCGCGGCCTACGGCGTCACCTACAAGTGGCGGCCGGACAACAGCGATGCCGACCTGCTGGCCAATTCATTGAGCGAAAACATCACCATCACCACCGCCACCGGCACGCGCGTTCAGCAATGGTTTTATCCGGGCCGTGCGGATTGCCTGCGCTGCCACACGCCGGTCGCGGGCTACGTTCTTGGCGTCAAGACCCGTCAACTTAACGGCGACCTGACTTATCCGGGCACGGGCGTGACGGACAATCAACTGCGTTGCTGGAATCATATCGGTCTTTTCAGCACGAACACGCCGCTCGACGAAGCGGCCATTCCCGGCTACGACAAATTGGCAAAAATCTCCGACGTCAGCGCGTCGCTCGAACATCGCGTCCGCTCCTACCTCGATTCAAATTGTTCCCAGTGTCATCGCCCGGGCGGCGCGGAGGAGACGATGTGGGACGCGCGCTTCGACACGCCGCTCACGGACCAGCACATCATCAATGGTCCGGCTTTTAACGCGCTGGGAGTTGCCAACGCCAAAATCATCGTGCCTCAGGACCTGTTCCATTCGATCATGTATCTTCGCGCTACGAACGTCGGCACCATTCAGATGCCGCCGCTGGCGAAGAACCTCGTGGACATCAACTTTGTGGACACGCTGGCAGATTGGATTAGCGTCGTGACTCCGCCACCGCCGTCCGGGCCGGTCAACTGGTGGAAACTCGATGAAACCAGCGGCACCGTGGCCGCGGATTCCGCCGGCAGCGCCAACGGCGTTTATCAGAACGGCGTCGTGCTCAACCAGACCGGTGCCGGGCCATACAGTGGCAAATCCATTTATCTCGATGGCGCGAGTAACACCGTGGCCATCCCCGCACTCAACTACAATACCGATACCCTGACCATCACCGTCTGGATAAAACGCGAGGGCATGCAGGCCAGCACGGCGGGCGTGATTTTCTGTCGCTCCACCAACACCGTGGCGGGCATCGATCTTGGTTCGACCAATGATTTGCGTTATAGTTGGAACGACAATCCCATGACGTGGGGTTGGAATTCGGGACTGGTGTTGCCGGACAACCAATGGGTGCTGGCGGCGCTCGTCGTCGAACCCACACAAGCGACCATTTATTTGCGCGACGGCAATCAATTATTTTCCGCCACCAACGTCGTCCATAACAGCGTTGAAGAATTTGACGGCGCGCTCTACTTCGGCCGCGACAGCTACGACAGCACGCGCCAATTCGCGGGCTGGTTGGACGACGTCCGCATCTACAACCGCGCCCTCCCGGCCACAGAAATTGAACAGCTCTATGCCGAAGCATTCACTCCACCGGTAATCACGGCGGGCATTTCGCGACAGGGAAACAATCTCCGCGTGAGCTGGGCAGGCGGCAACGTACCGTATCAAGTGCAAATCAAAACAAATTTCGATAGTCTGGATTGGCAGAATCTTGGAATGCCAATCAATACCAACAGCATCGTCATCACACCCAGCAACGCCGCGGCGTTCTATCGCATCATTGGACAATGACGGTGCGAACGATCAGCGACCGGTTCGCTTCGAGCAAGAATGTTTTTGCAAATGCGTTGATGAACTCATCGACCAGTTAATCAGGCAGACGCGCGCGCGCCCCGTGGCACCCACAATCCGCTATTACGATTTGTTTTCGGCCAGGTCCATCAGCGCCTGAAACAGCCCGACCTTACTCCCGAAGTGGTGATACAATGCAGGTTTGTTTATGAAATTCATATCTTCCCGGCCTGGCGGACGCTTGGAGCCATACAGACAAGCTGGGGTGAACACCTCTTAGCGGACGCACAGTTACCAACCTAATCTCGCTGAATGAAACACAAAAAATATCCCAAAATGAAGACCAAAAGCCAGCGCGTGCATCCCTGTCGGCGGCTGTGGACTTAAACCAAAGCGGAATTGAATTTGCGCCGTCAGCAGGCGAAGTGGCCAGAAGGGCCTACTTCAGTTATGTGAACCAAGGTTCGCTGCAAGGGCACGAGGTGCAACATTGGTTGGCGGCGGAGGCGGAATTGATCGCGGAACGCAATCTCACTTGGGTTCATGGGTTTCACCACCGGACGTAAAACAAAAGTCACGTCAGCCCTCAACGAAAACATCACTTTATGAAAGCAGCCATCGCCAAACTCGCGGAAACACCTCAAACTCCTGTTTTCCTTAAGGAAACGCTGAATAAA